>DEBW01000141.1:15260-22956 GCA_002348905.1 Ruminococcus flavefaciens
AAAGAGCATCTGCCTCGTCGAAAAACAGCACACAGTTGACATTTTTCGCATAATCAAACAGCCGGGTGATATTCTTTTCGGTCTCGCCGATATATTTGTTCACGATCTGCGAAAGATCGACACGGTAAAGCGGATATTCCAATAGATTTGCGAGCACCTGTGCGCCCATAGTTTTACCTGTTCCGGGTGAGCCGTAGAACAGGATGCAGAATCCACTGCCGTAGGGATAGCGCTGTTTCATATCCCATTGTTCATAGACGCTGTTCTGGCTCTGACAGATATGCGCTATGTTATAGAACATCGTTTTCTGTTCAGGTGTCAGGAGAATATCCTCCATACGGAAAACAGCCGGTATAGGCTCGGCGATATTGCCAAAACTTCGGGCAGTCTCCATTTTTATCGCACGTATTATGTCCGATTCGCTGACGTTTGTTCTGCCGTCAAGGACTGCATAGTGCTGTGAGGATACCGCAACACGGTTTGTCTCGTCCATGTTCAGCATATAATGCGAAAGCAGGGTTTCCAGTGAGAAACCGGCTTCAAGAGCAGGTTTGTTTCCGGAGGTTTCCCATACTTGCATTTTTTCCTGTGTTGTCAGTATCGGAAGCTCAAAAATTACTTTCGGATGCCGGAGGTGTTTGAGTTCTGCGCCGGCGGAATCTGCGGTCACGAATACAAGCGGTGTATACTCACTGATCTCCGGAAGCAGCCGCTCAATAAACTGCTCAGGTTTCAGCGTTCCGTCCGTCCGGTCGATTTGCAGGCAGAGGATGCTTTGAGTAAAGAATAATTCTGCACGGAGCAAGTCAGCAAGCTGATGAAAACGTATGCCGCTTTGCATCGCAGCACAAACGTCCAGATACATGATATCCTGTCCAAGTTGCAGGGCAGTTGTCTGTATAACAGATTTTTTACCGCTGCCATTCACACCGCAGACTATGATGCAGATGTGCTCACGAAATTCGATAAGGTCAAGCATTTGCCGTATCATATCCTGTCGTATCACAGTCTGTCGGAAGCTCTCGTACTGTGCAAGCCTGCAAAAATCCTGAAGCGGTGCAGCAATATTCAGGTTTTCATCCAAAATGAACTGCAATGTGCGGTCTGTCAGAAACAGCGGATACCGTATCCTGCCAACGATCTCTGTTTTTTCACCCTGAACGAAGAACATACGGAATACAGGACTTGTCCGGCTGATAAATTCGTTGGCTTCTTCTTCGCCGTAATCTGCCTGAAACAGTGCAGCAGCAGCGCAGCAAAGTGCAGCGGTCGGGACATCTGTGCCGTTTTGCAGAGCCGAATACATCTTCTGATAATTCACATCGTAATCATAAGCGAATGCAGCAAGCAATGCTATGTACTCAACGGTATTCAGCTGTAATTCCTCACGCAGGCGAAGCAATGGCGGCAGCACATCTGTGCATGATGCACGAGCGAGGATATAGGCATCTGCTTCACGAACCTGCCGGACTGTTTCCTCGGAGATCTCAAGCTGGTCATCATCGTCGGAGCAGCCGGGATGATCCTTGCAGTAAAGTCCTCTTATGTACAGATTCTGTTCGTTTTCATCATTGTAGTGGCAGACCTCGGTCAGGATAGAAAGAAGCATATCCCAGAAAGAGAGAGCATCTTTCAGAAATTCCTGATTTGAACAATATGCACACAACGTTTTTTCGGTTGCCGGATATTGTGCCATGGCTGCATCACCTCATGTTAAATTCGATAAATACCGCTATTGTTAAAACTATATCTCTAAGTATGCTTCAATTATATCAGAATGAATTATATATGTCAATAGATTTGCTGAAAACAAATAATTATTACCCAATGTTAAATATATTATTAAAAATGACACAAAATGCTATAATTTATTGCTTTTGCATAATATAAAACATAAAAGAATCAATAAAATGTAATTGGCTAAAACAACGGTATATGTGGATTTCGGCGTATATTGCATGAATGGATAAACGTGTCAGGATAAACATGAAAAACGGTCAATTTGATATGTTAAATATTTTTATGATAGATTATCTATCGTGTATAGAAATTTATCAACAGTATCACTAAAAAATAGTTAATAATTATTTTTACCTAAGAAAAAGCCCCTGAATTCGTTGTTTCAGATTTTTAGACAAATTGTTCCAAAAATATATACAAAAAAACAAATACTTGACATAATTAACAAACAATGATATAATCTGTCCAAAGTCAAAAGTTGCAGTATAGCGATCGCACTGCATTTCGGACTTTAGGCAGATGCTATGTACGGCAGGGCAGAACAGCAAGGCAGGATTTTTTATGCCGGATATGACATCTGTACAATTATTGCCCTGAAATAGGGCGTATCAATAAACTGAAAGGAGGTCTCCTGTCTGATACAATCAAACTGAAGATCTGGCTCAGACAGGAAAAAATCTATGGCTGAGTATTTATCCCCAGGCGTTTATGTAGAAGAATTTGACTCCGGCAGCAAATCTATGGAGGGTGTCGGAACAAGCACGGCAGGCTTTATAGGCGCAGCACAGCGTGGCCCTGTCGGGGGCGTCCCCCAGCTTGTCACAAATGCAGCAGACTATCACAGAAAATACGGTGGATATTTATCTGAGAGCCAGTTCGGAACTAAGCGTTATCTTGCATATGCGGTTGAGCATTTCTTTATGAATGGAGGCTCACGCTGCTATATTTCCCGTGTAGTTCCGTCTGATGCAGCCAGTGCAGAAGGTTTACTTCCGGTGTCAGCACCGATATTGAAGTTTACCGCTGCCAACCCCGGTGCATGGGGCAACGATCTGCGTATCCGTGTGACACCTGCAAGCAAGGCAAGAACGCAGATACTTGAAAAAATCGAGCTGGCTACTGGTGATCTTGCATGGCGTGTGAAAAAGAGCGTTGGATTCCAGGTCGGTGATATCGTTGCCTTGTCTGATGGTACAAAAGTTGTATACAACCGTGTCACAAAGGCACAGGACAATATTCTTGAATTTGAAGAGCCTTTTGAAGATTCCGCAGTGGATGCAAATCTTGTTCCTACTGTGCTTCTTTCAACTTGCGAATTCAATCTTGAGGTGCAGTATGAAGATCAGAACGAGCTTTATGAGAACGTATCCCTGAATCTTGAGGCTGCAAACTATATCGAAAAAGTGACTGCTAAATCAGACCTGATCCATGTCGAGCGTCAGGCTTCGGAAAGCACAGATATTGTATCTCCGTTTGAAGCAATTTCTGGTGATCCGGATGCTGCTGTTGCATCTGCTGTTATGAGCGGAGGCAGCGATGGTACGGCAGACGGACTGACTGCGACTGAATATATCGGAACAGATAACGGTGCAGGCAACCGTACCGGCATTCAGGCGTTCCTTGATAACAGTGTGGTTTCCATTATGGCAGTTCCGGGTATCACAGATGCGAATGTCCAGATGACACTTATCGCACATTGTGAGAACCTCACCAGCCGTTTTGCAATTCTGGATCTTCCATATGACTGCACAAAGCTTGATGATATCACAACGATACGTAATATGTTTGATTCGCAGTATGCTGCGGTATATCATCCGTGGCTTGAGGTCAATGATCCGCTTGACAAGAAGAATACCTACATTCCGCCGTCCGGTTCTGTTGCTGGTATCTATGCTCGCAGTGATAATACCAGTGGTGTTCAGAAAGCACCGGCAAATGAAGTTGTACGTTCATGCGTTGGTCTGAGTACGCCGTATAACAAGGGAGAACAGGATATTCTCAATCCGATGGGCGTAAATCTTATCCGTGCATTCCCTGGACAGGGAATCCGTGTCTGGGGTGCAAGAACACTTTCCAGCGATCCGCAGTGGAAGTACGTCAATGTACGCCGTTTGTTCATCTACATCGAGGAGACCATACGTGCAAACACCAACTGGGTAGTATTTGAGTCCAATACTCAGGAGCTCTGGGATCGTGTCAGAAATACAATTCAGGGTTTCCTGCTGACACTTTGGAGTAACGGTGGACTGGCAGGCGCATCCGCAGACGAAGCATTTTTCGTAGAGATCGGACCTTCTACAATGACGCAGGATGATATTGACAACGGACGACTGATCTGTGTGATCGGCGTTGCACCTGTGAAGCCTGCTGAATTTGTGATCTTCCGTCTTACTCAGAAGACGAACGAGAGCTGATCGACTTAAATGCGAAAGGAGTGTAGTTTATGCCAAGTAAATTTGTAGCTGATAATTATCCTGTTGCTAAATTCCGTTTCCAGATCAAAGCAGAAGAAGTTGAGATATTCTGCACGGAGATCAGCGGCGTGGATGCCAGCGTTGATACATATGAGTACCGTGAAGGCAGTGATATGCCGTGGATGCGTAAGTGTGCCGGTCTGAAGAAGTTCGGCAACCTGACACTGAAGAATGCGATCACTGGCAGAAATGCCATGACGCTTTGGGATTGGTGGAACATTGTTTACGCCAATGGTGCAGGCGGTGCTGAAGCACAGCGTAAAGATCTGACCATCACACTGATGGATAACGATAACAAAGTTCGTGCAAAATGGCAGGTCGAGAGTGCATTCCCGACCAAGTATACCGGTCCGGACTTCAATTCTTCCTCATCTGAGGCGGCAACAGAGTCTCTGGAGCTGGTTCATGAAGGAATCAGGCGTGTTCAGGCATAGTAATTGTAATAAAACGCTTTATAGCAGATGAATGGTGATTGTACCCTCCGGCACTGCTGGAGGGTGCAGTCAAGTTTAAATGAAAATCGGAGGAAGGTCATGTTTCAGACCGAATATGAATTTGTGCTGCCGAAGGGGTATGTCGATGAAGAAGGCGTACTGCATAAAAAGGGTATAATGCGGCTTGCGACAGCTGCTGATGAGATCATCCCGCTCAGAGATCCTATGGTGCAGCAGAATCCGGCATATCTTACGATCGCACTGCTGGCAAGAGTGATCGTGAAGCTTGGGACAATCGAAACGGTCAGCAAGCGTGTGATCGAAAATCTGTTTACCGCAGATCTGGCATATCTGCAAGATCTGTATGAACGGATCAATGCAGAAGAAATACCTGTATATCGCAGTGTATGTCCGCACTGTGGCGAAGAAGTGGAGATACCCGTAAATTTTATGGACACCGGCGAATAAGGCTTTATCCGAATGATCGGCTCTACGAGGAAGCAGCATTCATCGGTTATTATTTTCATTGGAGCCGTGAGGAGATCTTGCAGCTTTCACATCTGGAACGGGTACGCTGGTGTGATGAGATCTCCAAAATCAACCGAAAGACAAACGGTGCGTCGAAAAAGAAGAGTGACAATCCGTTCAGTCTGGATGAGTTTATGTAAGAAAGATGGTGCATAGTAAAATGCGTACACAATGGTATCCGTTGAGTAATAACCGGTTTATTGTATGCATTGGGAAAAGAGAGATAGGTTTCAGCAAGATAAGCGGTGTAGAGTTGATGGATCCTTCTGTCGTTTCAAAGAACCTGCTTCGCATTGGCAAAAAGGATATAAAAACAGAACTTGTCAGCCTGTATGAGGGCGATGAGGACGACAGCCAATCTGACGGTTCTTCTGATTCCGGACAGAATACCATTACACTTGAAAAAGCACTCAAGCCGAAGCTGACGGATTCAGATCAGGTATATCTCTTGCATTTGGCGGAAAACAACGTGCTGATTGATTGCATTTCCGTCCGGATCCTCAGAAACGACGGAAGTCTTGCAGCATCGCTTAATTTTTCAAATTGTGTACTGACATCACTCAAGCTCTCTGAGCTGGCAGCTGATTCAAACAGTTATATTAATCAGACACTAACATTCCGGTATTGCAAAGTAAAACTAATTATTGAATAATCATAATATAGAATCCGACAAGAGTGAGGTGAGAGTATGCTGCGCAGCCAGATACAAACGACCTGGAAACCGCTGAACGTCCGCCGCCGAAGGATCGGAAACAAAAGGCGGCTTTTTTTTGCCGAGCAGCGGATCGAAATTAGTGCTTTCGGAAATGCGGAGCTGGTGTATAAGATGCCTGTTTCCGGAGATGAAACAGAAGAAAGTGAATGGATACTCAATCTCATGGACCTGCTCCAGCGCTATGCGGCGGTTTTGTCTGAAACGGCAGATTATCTTGGCAGACAAGCGTATCAGACAAATCTCAGATATCAGATTGAAATGCACATGATGCAGATGCCGCAGGATCATCCCGAAGCAGAAATCCTGAAAAGCATCGTCAGCCGATTGGTTTACGGGCATATGAAACCGGATACTGTCATGCGTCATCAGATAACGAAGATAAAACAGAAATACAGCGTTATCACAGAGAAAAGTGTTCATACTTCCCGTGAACACTGGAACCGTCAGACAGCAATGCGTATTCTTTCACCGATGCTGTGGCATGAACTGTCCAAAAACGAAATGCTGGAAGAACAGCCTATGCTGGAGTATCTGCGTGAACTGCGGGAGCTTGAATTAGAAAAAAGAACCGAGAATATCCGCAGACACCTGATGCAGTGGATTCGTGAGGAGAGTACGGAAAACTGCGAACGCCTCTGGGCATCTGTAGACAGAAATATTCAGACATCATCGGAAATTTACAGCTGCAATATCGCATATGCAGATAAGCTTGAATATCTTTTTCGTTATGCAGAACGCAGAACGTTGGTTGAACTGTTGCAGGAAGCGTTCCGTATTCAGCATGAAGAAATCCTGAGAAAGCGCAAAAATATACAGTCTTTTGCTCAGGAACGGCTGAGGCAGCTGGTAACTGTGATGCAAACAATGCATGGGAGCGATTATGCACAGTTGCGTGAAATCCTTTCATCAAGGATGATGGATCAGCATGAGCGCAGTTTGTTAATGCGCTTTTCGGAAAGTCTTTCATCCAGCGAAAGGCTCTGTGCATATCTTGAAACGTTGGACGCAACAGAAACCGAGCAATTGGTCAGCCGTTTGCAGGAATCGGAGATTATTCATAAAGTGCAGGAAAGACAAAATATTTCTGAACTTATACAGTCGCTTAACGAAACCGAGACAGAAACACTTCATGAATTTATCAGTGAACAAGTTCATGAAAATGCTATATTGAAACAATTTTCGGAGCATCTGATAAACCGTGAAGAATTGACAAGTTATCTTGAAACGTTGAATGAAACAGAAACCGAACTTTTGATTAGCCGTTTGCAGGAATCTGAAATTTTCCATAAAATGCAGGAAAGACAGAATATTGCTGAACTTATACAGTCGCTTAACGAAATCGAGACAGAAAAGCTTCATGAGTTTATCAGCGAACAAGTACAGGAAAATGCTGTGCTGAAACGATTTTCAGAGCATTTGATTAATCGTGAAGAACTGACAAGTTATCTTGAAACATTGGATGTAACAGAAACTGAGCTTTTGGTCAGCCGTTTGCAAAAATCTGAAATTTTCCATAAAGTACAGGAACGTCAAAGTATTGCGGAAATTTTGCACTCTCTTGATGAAACTGAGACAGCAACACTTCATGACTTTATCAGTGAGCAGATACAGGAAAACACTGTACTGAAACAATTCTCAGAGCATCTGATAAACCGTGAAGAACTGACAAGTTATCTTGAAACATTGGATGTAACAGAAACTGAGCTTTTGGTCAGCCGTTTGCAAAAATCTGAAATGCTCCATAAAGTGCAGGAAAGACAGAATATTGCTGAAATTTTGCACTCTCTTGATGAAACCGAGACAGA
>DEBW01000184.1:0-178 GCA_002348905.1 Ruminococcus flavefaciens
CAGTAGGTCTTTCTCCGATGTCGCAGCTCCTTAGAATGGCAGGCTGTGATATGGAGGACAATCCGAAACGCGGCGGTCAGGTTCCGATCATTGATGAATATGGTGAAACGAGTATTTCAGGCATATTTGCCGCAGGCGACGTATCAGGCATCGAGGAGGCAAGTTCTGCAATGATAGA
>DEBW01000184.1:325-1607 GCA_002348905.1 Ruminococcus flavefaciens
GGCAAGCTGATTGAAAAAACTGATGAGGGAATCGCAATATCAGTGAATCTTCTGAAGAAAGGCTATATTGCAGAAGACGAGATCGAACAGTATCCGGGTGTTACACATAGCGAGGGACTTCATCCTGTGATCGAGTGTTCGCAGAATATACCGTGTAATCCTTGTCAGGATGCCTGTCCAAAGCATTGCATAAAGATAGGTTCTGATATAACAGCACTTCCTGCCGTGGATAAGGATGTAAAGTGTGTAGGCTGCGGAATGTGCGTAGCGTCATGTTCCGGACAGGCTATCTTCCTTGTAAATGAAAATTACGATGAAGATTCTGCATCTGTTACTCTTCCGTATGAATTTCTTCCGCTGCCTGCGAAAGGTGATAAAGGATTTGCATATGACAGAAGCGGAACTTGTGTATGCGAGGCTGAGGTCATAGAGATCAGGTCGCTGGCAGCTTTTGACAAGACAAATCTGCTTACGATAAAAGTTCCGAAAGAAATGGCTATGAAAGCAAGATTCTATAAGGCGGTGAGTGTATGATAAATGACAGAACGAGGAATATAGGCGAATTTGTTCCGCAGCCTGATGATGATATGTTGATATGCAGATGTGAAGAAATATCAAAAGGCGAAATAAGAAAAGCCGTACATGACGGAATGTATACGATAACCGAGATAAGACGCTATCTTCGCTGCGGAATGGGATTGTGTCAGGGACAGACCTGTGCAAGACTTGTAAAAGGCATCGTTGCGAGAGAGCTTGGCATATCTCCTGCCGAACTTGAACCAGCAACATCAAGAGCACCAATGAGACCAACTGAAATGTGTGTTCTTGCAAACGAGGAGGCGTGAAAATGAACTATACATCTGAAATAGTAATTATAGGCGGAGGTATAATCGGCTGTGCATCTGCTTATTATCTTGCTAAGAAAGGCTGCAAGGTAACAGTGCTTGAAGGCAGCGACTATATCGGAAACGGCGGTTCAAGCAGAAACGGAGGAGGTGTAAGACAGTCGGGACGTGATCCACGTGAACTTCCGATGGTAATGTGGGGAATAAAAAACCTCTGGCCTGCACTTTCAGAAGAACTCGGATTTGATGTTGAGTACGTTCAGAAAGGCAATCTCCGACTTGGAAAAACTCAGAAACATCTTGAAATACTGCAAGGACTTACAGACAGAGCAGTTGCCTGCGGTCTTGATGTACGAATGATAGACGGCGATGAGGTAAGGCAGATAAATCCTTATCTTTCGGAAGAAGTTATTGGTGCAAGCTGGTGTCCGACAGAC
>DEBW01000184.1:1645-9926 GCA_002348905.1 Ruminococcus flavefaciens
GAGCAACACTTGCTTACTACAAGGCTGCAAGAAGTCTCGGAGTACGTTTTATTACGGGCGAGAAGGTAGTGCAGCTCAGAAAATACAAGGGCAGCATCAGAAAAGTCATAACCGAAACCAATGTATATGAGGCAGAAAAAGTCCTTGTTGCAGCAGGCTATGAAAGCCGTGATATACTTGGTACAGTCGGAATTGATGTACCTATGATAAAGGAAAAGGTCGAAGTAATAGTAACTGAGGCAGAAAAGCAGATGTTCCCGCAGATGCTCGGTACAGCCGAAGCTGATTTCTACGGACATCAGACAAAGCACGGTTCATTTGTATTCGGCGGTTACACCGGATTTGAGGATTTTGAAAAGGACAACGGAAAAAACATAGGTGCATCAGTTGGTTTAGGCTGTACCTGCCGTGGTATCATAAAGTATTTCCCGGCTCTGGCGAATACCAAGATAGTAAGAGCATGGTCGGGCGAACTTGATGTATGCAAGGATAAGATACCGGTAATAAGCGAGATTGAAGAAGTTCACGGACTGTATACCGCTTGTGCATTCAGCGGTCATGGTTTTGGAATCGCTCCGGGGGCAGCATATAACATTGCTGAGCTTATGACTGACAAAAATTTCACAGTAGATAATATGTCGGATTTCAGATATGACCGTTTTTCTACTAAAATATAAAAGCATTTGAATTGAAAGAAGGATAATATGAAAGTTTCAGACGAGAAATTATCGAGGGTTGAAATCATAACAAACATGGCAAAGGTAGAGGCTTTGCGAAGTGAACTCGGTAAATACGGAATAACAGGTATGACGGTATTCGAGGCTAAAGGCTGTGGTGTTCAGCTTGGAACACAGGAATATGAAGTTGAAAAGACAGATGAACCAAAGCTCCTTGACAAACAGGTAGTCATGGTGGTAATGCCGACATCAGGAGTTGACAAATTCCTTGAATTCGTGGAAAAAGAGCTTTATACAGGTCATATCGGTGACGGAAAGATATTTATAAGTTCTGTTACAAACGCTGTGCGTGTACGTACAGGTGAAGAAGGAAAGGATGCGCTTACCGAAGGAAAAGCATATTGATACGAAGTGATAACAAGGAAAAGAAGGTGGTTTTATGCATGAGAAAAACTTAGGATTGAGAAATGTAATTGCTACGGGAGTTGGTCTTATTGTAGCAACAAGCTGTCTGCTTTCACTTGGTCTTGGTGCATCATCTATAGGTGTTACATTTATAATCTCAATGGCAGTTGCAGGACTTCTGAATGCACTGCTTGCAATGTCAGTATCTGAGTTGAATGCTCTTATGCCGAATCTTACGGGAGGACTTGCTCAGTATACTCTTGCCTGTATGGGGCCGTTCGTGACCATCATCGTAATGGTAGGCGGATATGTAGCCTGTAATACGGTAATATCAAGCGTTGAATGTGCGATGTTCGGCAATACAATGAGTCAGGTGCTTCCACAGCTTAATATCCCCGGAAGTGCATACTGTGTGGTATTGCTGGTACTTCTTATAATAGCAAACCTTAACGGTGTTGATGTATTTGCAAAAGTACAGGACGTAGTGGCATACGGACTTATCATTTCCCTCATGCTTATGGGCGTTATGGGATGTCTGCACATAGGAACAGGCGAAGTAATTGAACAGCCTGCCGTTCTTGCATCTGATTTCAAAAGCGTAACAGGTCTGTGCGGCGTTGCATTCTTCCTGTTTATCGGTGTTGAATATGTAGTTCCAATCACTGATAAAGTAAAGAACGCAAGAGTGAATGTTCCGCTCGGCATGGTCATAAGTCTCGTTATTATAATGATTATGCAGAGCCTTCTCGTAATAGGTTTCAAGAATTATACAACATGGGAAGAACTTGCAGCAAGCACAACTCCTCATGTACTCTATGGTGCAAAGCTCCTCGGAAAATTCGGTACTAT
Source organism: Ruminococcus flavefaciens (assembly GCA_002348905.1). Lineage (GTDB taxonomy): Bacteria > Bacillota > Clostridia > Oscillospirales > Ruminococcaceae > Ruminococcus > Ruminococcus flavefaciens_O. The sequence goes on from DEBW01000184.1 coordinate 3,577, forward strand.
CTGGATGGCAGTCGTATCAATTCTTGCTGTAACAAGCAGTGTAAATACAATACTTTCTTCACTTTCGTATATATGCGAAGGTATGGCTAAGATCAATCTGCTGCCTGATATCTTTTTAAAGACTAATAAAAAGGGAGCACCTTATGTTGGTATTCTGCTGATAGGCGGAATAATGATACTCATTAATGTGACAGGTCTGTCAACATCTGAATCACTGGCATTCTTTATACTTACAGGCTGTGTATTCTGGATGGTGGCTTACATAGTAACGCATATAAACGTACTTATTTTAAGAAAACGTCTTCCGAAAGCACCAAGAACTTTCAAAGCTCCGTTTACACCGTTCTTGCAGATCGTCGGAATCCTCGGAACAGTATGGATGATATGGAATATTGATTCTGACCCGACTGTAAGAATGAGTATTTACAAGCTCTGCGGAATCATATTCATAGTGCTTATGGTATACGCATTTATCTGGACAAAGGCAGTTATCAAAAAGCCGATGTTCAAAGCATATCCTGTAAAAGATGTAATGGCAATGGAAAACGATCTGTATCATGAATACAGAAAAAACAGTGTTAAGAAAGGAACTGATAAATATGAATACATCTCTTGATATTTTATACTTAAATGAGCCTGATATGCTCAAAGCAAAGGTAAACGACGTTGTACGCTGTACAGACTGCATGGAAGAACTGCTGAAGATACTCGACAAGGGTGATTACAGAATGGGCGGTGACAACGGTAACTCACACGGCTGTATGGTAACATTCCCTGATGAGCCTGAGTTCCCGAATATGCCCAAAAACGGTCCTGACAGAAGATTTATGGCGATGCCTGCATATGTCGGAGGAAAGTTTGATATCGCAGGTATGAAGTGGTACGGTTCCAACGTAGAAAACAGGGAAAAAGGCATTCCACGTTCTATACTTATGGTAATGCTCAATGACAAGGAAACAGGAGCACCGATCTCACTTATGTCCGCAAACCTCCTCAGTGCTTACCGTACAGCAGGAATCCCCGGCGTAGGAGTAAAGAACCTTGCAGTAAAGAATGCAAAAGTTCTCGGAATCATAGGCCCCGGCGTTATCAATATCACAGCTGTTGAAACATTCGCAGCCCTCAGACCTACACTTGATACGATCAAGATCAAGGGCAGAGGCAAGGCATCAATTGACAGATGCATAAACTTTATCAAGGAGAAACTCCCGCAGTTCAAGACTATCGAGGTTGTTGACACAGTTGAAGATGCAGTAAGAGATGCAGATATAATCAGTTTTGCTACATCAACTCCTATGGGCGACGGAAGAAGTGCATATCCGTTCGTTGATGAAAAATGGATCAAACCAGGTGCTCTGTTCTGTCTTCCCGGAGCAGCAGATTTCTCAGATGAATTCATCACAAGCGGCAGAGCAAAGCTCGTTGTTGATAATATCAAGCTTTACGAGGCATGGGCAGAAGAATATCCTTATCCGACATACGATATGATATACATTCTCGGCAGCCTGTTCATGGATCTTGTACATGACGGAAAACTTGACAAGTCACAGATACACGATCTCGGTGCTATACTTAACGGTAAACTCCCTGGCCGTGAGAGCGATGACCAGATAATCCTCTACTCCGTAGGCGGTATGCCTGTAGAAGATGTTGCATGGGGTAAAGAGGTATACGATTACGCTGTTGCAAACGGTATCGGCACAAAGCTTAACTTATGGGAAGAACCATACCTGTTCTGATATATACATAATCTGCCATAGAAAGAACCCCCATCGGTGTTGCCGTGGGGGTTCTCTATGTTTTGTGCATCAGATGTTTCCGAAACAGGAGAGGAGCATTTTCCTGAACAGCTTTGCCTCGTGACTGAGTTTGGGGGTGTTGAGACTGAAAATGTGTATCGTTTTTTCAAAATAACGTGAAGGAATAGCCTTTACTTTGCTGCGGTCAGCTTTTTCAGCGAGATAATCAAGCGTCATTCCAATTGCAAGACCGTCTTCGGCAATACGTCTTATAGTTTCGGAATCGGATATTTCTACAAAAACATTTACGTCGATACCTTCTTTTACAAGAGTATCAAGGTGCTGACGGCTGAGTGGATGTTTAGTGCTTTTTACGGCAAGAGAACGGCCTGAGAGATCGCTGAAACTGAGCTGTTTTTTTCTTGAAAGGGTGTCCTTCTTATTGATAAGATAGCAGAATTTGCTTGTGAACAGTATTTCCGAATCATAGCTGTTATGTTCAAAAGGTCCGGGCAGCAGAGCGATCTCAACCTCCTGTCGGTTAAGGTGGTATATTATATCATTATCAGGCATCTCGTCAAAATGAAGTATTATATTCGGGTACTTTTCAGAGAATTTCTTAAAAAAGTCTGTTGGTATCTTTTTCAGCACATCATAAGTTGACAGTATCCTGACTGTTTTTTTATTATCTGTATCGCAGAAATTTTTTTCGCTTATCGCAGCGTATTCTTCAAGTATTATTTTTACGTGCTTTATAAGTTCTTCTGCAGCATCAGTAGGTATCATTCTGTTTCCGCTGCGTTCAAAAAGTTTTATACCGAGTTCTTTTTCAAGCTGTATCAGGGTTTTACTTATGCCTTGCGGAGAAATATACATTTCTTCGGCAACATGGACTATATTTTTATTTTTGTATACCTGATAAAAGAATATCAATTGCCTGTGTGTCATTTATAACCTCCGGATAAAAGGGCACAGAACCGCTTGAGTAGTGTGCCTTTGTAGTATTTTGCGTCAATATCCAAGGTTGTCCAATTCTTTCAGCCACATATTAGCAGACGCATCGCTTGGCATACGCCAGTCGCCTCGTGGGGAAAGGGTTACAGTTCCGACTTTCGGACCGTCAGGCAGGCATGATCTCTTGAACTGCTGCGAGAAGAAACGGCGGTAGAATGTTTTCAGCCACTTCATTATAACTTCTTTAGGGTAGACCTCCGTAAATGCGAGACAGGCGATGCGGAATATCTTTGACGGTGAAAATCCGTATCTCAGCATATAGTACATGAAGAAATCGTGCAATTCATACGGTCCGACAATATCCTCGGTTTTCTGTGATATAGAACCGTTTTCCTCAGGCGGGAGAAGTTCGGGACTGACGGGCGTATCAAGTATATCAGACAAGACTTTTTTCAGTTCACCCTCTGAAATTTCAGATTCATAGTTTACAAGCCAGCGTACAAGCGTTTTGGGGATTGAAGAATTCACGGCGTACATTGACATATGGTCGCCGTTGTATGTAGCCCAGCCAAGTGCAAGTTCAGACAGGTCGCCTGTGCCGATAACAATTCCGCCAAGCTGATTTGCTTTATCCATAAGAATCTGTGTACGTTCCCTTGCCTGTGAATTTTCATAGGCAACATCATGCACATCGGGAGACTGTCCTATATCAGAAAAATGTTGCATTACGCTTTGGCTGATATTGATTTCGGTAAGGGTTGTACCGTAAGCCTTAGCCAATGAACAGGCGTTGTTGTAAGTTCTGTCGGTAGTTCCGAAACACGGCATGGTTATGGTGTGGATACCGCTTCTGTCAAGCCCAAGCATATCAAAAGCATGAACTGCAACGATAAGTGCAAGTGTTGAATCAAGTCCGCCCGAAAGTCCGAGTACGGCAGTTTTGCAGCCGATATGACGCAGTCTTGTCATAAGCCCCACTGCCTGCATGGTGAGTATTTCCTCGCATCTGCTGTCAAGAGCCTTTTTATCCGACGGTACAAACGGAGTTTTCGGGAAAGTTCTGTCAAGGATCGTCTCAGTAATATTAAGAGAAAAATATGAAGTTTTACAGCTTGGGCGGGCAGAAAACGAGTTCATTCTTCTGCGTTCGTAGGAAAGTTTTTTTATGTCTGTATCCGCAATTGTAAGGCCGCTTGAAAACGCCTTTGATTCAGCCAGTACAGAGCCGTTTTCAGCTATTATATTATGTCCTGCAAATACCATATCCTGCGTGGATTCGCCTATTCCCGAATCTGCATAAGCGTAAGTGCAGGCAAGAGATCCCGAATGTGCTTTTATAAGTGTTCTGCGGTAATCTGCTTTTCCTATTACTTCATCGCTTGCGGAAAGGTTGAAGATAATGACTGCTCCCGATGCGGCAAGACGTTCTGAGGGCGGCGAGCTTACCCACATATCCTCGCATATTTCAACTCCGAAAGTCAGTTCGGGAAGTTCACTGCATACGAAAATATTATATTCAAGATGAACGGAATATTCATTGTCAAGCTGAATATCCGCACAGAGATTTTCATCGGCTGCGGTAAAATGTCTCACTTCATAAAATTCGCTGTAATTCGGTATATTCTTCTTTGCAACAGCACCGACAGCTTTTCCCTTGTTTACGATAACAGCGCAGTTGTACAGCTTACCGCAGACAGCAAGAGGCACCCCGATAAGCGAAACAATATCCAGCTTTTCGGTCTCTTTGATTACTCTGACAAGTTCGTTTTTAGCCGAGTTCAATAAAGCGTCCTGCAAGAACAGGTCGCCGCAGGTGTAGCCTGTTACAGAAAGTTCGGGAAAGCATATTATTTTTACTCCCTTGCAGTGAGCTTCGGTAATAAGTTCGATTATCCTGTCGGCATTGTACCGACAGTCTGCCACCTTTACATCAGGTGTAGCACAGGCAATTTTTATAAATCCGTCTTTCATAATTTACCTCCTGAAAAGAAAAAGGACGCTGCTAAAAAACGCAGCATCCTTGCTTGTCTGAGATTATTATATAACGTTCTCATAAAAATGTCAAGAAAAATATTGACATAAGAATTCTGTTATGATATAATGCAGGTAAGAAGCATCGGTGCTGATTATTCAGCACCGTTCAGTCTGTCGAAAAAGCCCCTTTGTTCACCTGAAATGGAGATCACGGTATTTGATACAGAAGATGTTATCACTACTTCTGGTGGAGAAGGCAATCAGGACAATAACAATCCCGATTGGGATGATTAAGAATTGAATAGCACGGACAGCTCGCAGGGCAAGATACAAGCTCTGTGAGCTGTTTTCTTTCAGCAGATAAATCGTCTGCCACAAAACCATAGCCTAATGGCACACTCAAAAACCGTCCCACACAAGTTATAATCGGAATTGTGGAGCATACCACAATCGGCACAAACCCTATTGGAATATTCGCAAATTTGATGATACTCCTTCAGAAGAGTGGGCGAGATTTGTTATGAATAATCGTAGCCATAGTTTTACGGACTATTCAAATTCTGAATGTAATTTGGATAATAAATATGATATTGTTGTCGGTCCTGTTGCTGACGATGATATGGCTATGCTATTCAGGCAGTATCAGAATGAATTAATAACATTTGAGAACCTTATAAACGGAATGACTTTTCGTAAGACAACAAATCAGTACTCTTTTCATACGGATATGCTCTCTGGTAATACGTGTACAGGTACGCTCAGTAATCCCCGATTCTGCGAGAATGTCGTTGAAACTGCTTTTACTTAAATTGTAAACGGAAGCTCTTGAAACGCATATTTGAGCAATAGACAGTTATCCAGCCTACGCAATTGCGGCTTACACCATAAAAAACGAAAAGGAGTATGTCAAGAGACTGGATGTACTTGTTCACATAATTTGCCTTATGCCTTCTGTGAGCAGATCGGCAAGGAGATTCGGGATATTTCGGACGAATTACCGTTTGAGATTCCTGATTCGTGGGAGTGGGTACGATTAAAATCAATATGCACTAAACTTGTTGACGGAGACCATAACCCTCCCAAAGGTGAAATGAATGAAACAGAGTATCTCATGATTTCATCAACTAATATAAACAATGATAGAATAGAGAATCTTGATAAAGTTCGTTATTTAAGGAAAGAAGTATTCGAGCAAGAAAACCTTAGAACACAAGCTACTAAAGGTGATATTTTTTTCACTTCTGTTGGTTCTCTTGGTCGTAGCTGTGTATACAGCGGCGAATATAATCTTGCATTTCAGCGAAGTGTATCTGTTATTAGTACATTAATATTCAATTATTATCTTAAATACTGCTTTGATTCTGGGTATTTTCAAGTTAAGGTTTTGAAGGAAGCGACAGGCACAGCACAGAAAGGCTTTTATTTGAATCAATTGGCTGAATCATTAATTCCTCTACCTCCACTTGCCGAACAACACCGCATAGTAGCCAAGATAGAAGAACTCCTCCCATACATCGAAAGATACGGCAAGGCAGAGGAACAGCTCACAGAACTCAATACAAGATTCCCCGAAGCCCTGAAAAAGTCTATCCTGCAAGAAGCCGTACAGGGTAAGCTCGTTCCTCAGAACCCCGATGATGAGCCTGCAAGCGTACTGCTGGAGCGTATCAGAGCCGAAAAGCA
>DEBW01000062.1:0-188 GCA_002348905.1 Ruminococcus flavefaciens
TTCTTTGCACAGAAATACCACACATCCATGAAATACGTAGGCCCTATCCGCAAGGAGCTTGGATTCCGCACGGTATTCAATATCCTCGGACCGCTTACAAATCCTGCTTGTCCGCAGTATCACCTTCTCGGTGTTTACGACAGCGTACTCCTTGAACCGGTTGCTGAAGTTCTCATGAAGCTCGGTTC
>DEBW01000062.1:308-1284 GCA_002348905.1 Ruminococcus flavefaciens
CAAGGACGGCTGGATGAAAAATTATACCATAACTCCCGAACAGTTCGGATTTGAAAGATGCACTAAAGCCGATCTTCTCGGCGGAACTCCCGAAGAAAATGCTGCTATCACAAGAGGCATACTCTCCGGCGAGATAAAAGGTCACAAGAGAAATGCAGTTCTGCTCAATGCAGGCGCTGCTATCTATATAGGCGGCAAAGCCAATTCCATGAAGGAGGGTATCTTGCTCGCCGAAGAGCTTATCGACAGCGGTAAAGCTACGGAAGCTCTTGAAAAATTTATTAAAATATCAAACAGCTGAGGTGTTGAAATGAATATTCTTGAACAGCTTGCCGAACACGCCAGAGAACGTGTGGAAACTTCAAAAAAACTCATTCCTTACGATGAAATGAAGTACATGGCTCTTTCCATGCCGGACGGTCTTTTTGAATTTGAGACTGCCCTTTCAAAGAAAGAGATAGCTTTTATCTGCGAATGCAAAAAGGCTTCACCTTCCAAGGGCGTTATCACCGATGATTACCGCTTCCGCAGAATAGCCAACGACTACGAAGCAGCAGGCGCTGACTGTATCTCTGTGCTTACAGAGCCTAAGTGGTTTCACGGCTGCCGTGATCATCTGAGAATTATTGCCGATGAAGTTTCTATCCCTGTTCTCCGCAAAGACTTCACCGTTGATGATTATATGATCTATGAAGCTAAGATCATGGGTGCTAAGGCTGTGCTGCTCATATGTTCAATACTCAGTGAAACACAGCTTGCTGACTACATAAAAGTTGCTGATGAACTCGGTCTCTCTGCGCTCGTTGAGGCTCATGATGCCGGCGAGATAAAGAAGGCTGTAAGAGCCGGCGCTCGTATCATCGGTGTTAACAACCGCAACCTCAAGGACTTTACCGTTGATACCAACAACAGCATAGAACTCAGAAAATTCATCCCTGATGATGTTATCTATGTTGCTGAAAGCGGTGTAAAAAAA
>DEBW01000062.1:1303-1692 GCA_002348905.1 Ruminococcus flavefaciens
TAAAAACCCGTGAAGATATCCTCCGTCTACAGGACGCAGGCGTTAACGCTGTCCTTGTTGGTGAAACTCTCATGACAGCAAGCAACAGAATGGCAAAACTCGCAGAGCTTAAAGGCGTTGAATATAATGACGAATATTAAGATATGCGGTCTTCGCCGTATCGAAGATATAAACTATGTCAACGAACTTCTTCCGGAGTATGTCGGTTTTGTTTTTGCTAAAAAAAGCAAAAGATACGTTACTCCTGAGCAGGCAGCTGAACTTTCTGCTGCTCTCGACAGCCGTATATGCCCTGTCGGAGTTTTCGTTGACGAGACTATTGAAAATATTACAGCACTTGTGGAAAAAGGTGTTATACTCATCGCACAGCTCCACGGCAGTGAAAGCGA
>DEBW01000062.1:1741-2324 GCA_002348905.1 Ruminococcus flavefaciens
GATTTCGCCGCCAAACTGAAAAATAACGGTATTGACGTTATCAAGGCTTTCCGCATACAGTCCGCCGAGGACATGGATAAAGCCGTCAGCTCCTCTGCTGATATGATACTGCTCGATTCCGGAATGGGCAGCGGTGTCACCTTTGACCACTCTCTTATCCGGAATGTCAGCCGTCCTTACTTCATTGCAGGCGGTCTTACTCCTGAAAATGTCGGCGAAGCAGTAAAACTGCTCCAGCCTTATGCTGTCGATGCAAGCTCATGTCTTGAAAATGACGGATTCAAGGACTTTGATAAGATGCAGGCTTTCGTGAAAGCTGTGCGCTGCTGCTGATATACGGTATAAGTGCTGTACCGAAAGGAAATACTCTTATGTCTAATTCAAAAGGACGCTTCGGCATACATGGCGGTCAGTACATCCCTGAAACTCTGATGAACGCCGTCATTGAACTCGAAAATGCCTATAATAAATATAAAGATGACCAAGACTTTAACCGTGAGCTGACTGCTCTCCTCAATGAATACGCAGGCAGACCGTCACTCCTCTACTACGCTGAAAAACTCACAAGAGAACTCGGCGGAGC
>DEBW01000062.1:2406-12175 GCA_002348905.1 Ruminococcus flavefaciens
TCACACAAGATCAACAACGTTCTCGGTCAGGCTCTTCTCGCAAAGAAAATGGGCAAGACTCGTCTTATCGCTGAGACAGGCGCAGGTCAGCACGGTGTTGCTACTGCTACTGCTGCTGCACTCCTCGATATGGAATGCGTTGTATTCATGGGCGAAGAAGACACAAAGCGTCAGGCTCTCAACGTTTACCGCATGAAGCTCCTCGGAGCTGATGTTATACCGGTAAAGTCAGGCACAGCTACCCTTAAAGATGCTGTTTCTGAGGCTATGCGTGAGTGGACTTCACGTATAGATGATACACACTATTGTCTCGGCTCTGTAATGGGACCGCATCCGTTCCCTACTATTGTACGTGATTTTCAGGCTGTTATCTCCCGTGAATCCCGTGATCAGATGCTTGAAAAGGAAGGCAGACTTCCTGATGCTGTAATCGCCTGCGTAGGCGGCGGTTCAAACGCTATCGGAAGCTTCTACCACTTCATCCCTGATGAAGGTGTAAGACTCATAGGCTGCGAAGCTGCCGGCAGAGGTATCGACACTTTCGAGACTGCTGCTACTGTTAATACCGGCAGAGTTGGTATATTCCACGGTATGAAGTCTTACTTCTGTCAGGACGAATACGGTCAGATAGCTCCTGTTTACTCTATCTCAGCAGGTCTTGATTACCCCGGTGTCGGTCCTGAACACGCTTATCTCCACGATATCGGCAGAGCAGAATACGTTCCTGTGACTGACGATGAAGCCGTTAATGCTTTTGAGTACCTCTCACGCACTGAGGGTATAATCCCGGCTATCGAATCAGCTCACGCTATCGCTTACGCAATGAAGCTCGCTCCGACTATGGATAAGGATAAGATACTTCTCGTTACCGTATCAGGCAGAGGAGACAAGGACTGCGCTGCAATTGCACGTTACAGAGGAGAGAATATCTATGAGTAATATAAGAACTGCTTTTGAAAACGGAAAGGCTTTCATACCTTTTATCACCTGCGGTGATCCTGACCTCGAAACTACAGGTAAAGTGGTACGTGCTGCTGTTGAAGCAGGTGCTGACCTTATCGAACTTGGTATCCCTTTCTCTGATCCTACTGCCGAAGGCCCTGTTATTCAGGGTGCTAATATCCGTGCTCTCGCAGGCGGCATAACCACTGACAAGATATTCGACTTTGTGGCTGAACTCCGCAAAGACGTAAAGATACCTCTCGTATTTATGACATATGCAAATGTCGTATTCTCTTACGATGCTGAAAGATTCATGGCTCGCTGCTGCGAAACAGGCGTTGGCGGAATAATCCTCCCTGACCTTCCATATGAGGAGAAGGAAGAATTTTCAGCCGTTGCAAAGCAGTACGGAGTTGACATAATACCTCTTATCGCTCCAACTTCTGCTGACCGTATCGCTATGATTGCAAAGGATGCTGACGGATTTATTTACGTAGTATCAAGTCTCGGCGTTACAGGCGTAAGAAGCGAGATAAGCACTGATATCGGCGAGATCGTCCGTGTCATCCGTGAGAATACCAACGTTCCATGTGCTGTAGGCTTCGGTATCAGCAAGCCTGAACAGGCTAAGAAAATGGCTGCTCTCTCTGACGGAGCTATCGTTGGTTCTGCTATAATACGCATACTCGAAAAGTACGGCAAGGACGCTGCTCCTTACGTCGGCGAGTACGTAAAATCAATGAAAGATGCTGTTCGTGAAGCTTAATTTATGACTATTTAACTGCCGGAACTCTTTCCGGCAGTTTTTCTTGCATAAATTTCAGATTTCTTGCATAAATCGGTTGACATTGCCTTGATTTTGTGATACAATAAAAAAGCACTATTACGCATATAATAATTATATATCACCTTATGAAAGGTTGTCAGGATCATGAAACACAAAACTTCAGAAATGCTCAATATGCTCCACCAGGAACATATTGTACTACATATGAGATCTCTTCCGGAAGATGAACAGCTTAAAATGGTATCTCAGATAGAGAACCTTGACCTTTCCGTGCTGAATAACGACAATTCAGAGGAAAAACGTGGTCATTTCGAGCCGCTTTATGCCACCACTCTCGACGAAATTGCTCAGAACCGCAATCGCTACAAGGAAATCGGCTTACAGGCTATACGTGACGGTAAAGTGGGCGCTGTGCTTCTTGCCGGCGGTCAGGGCAGCCGTCTCGGTTTCGATCATCCTAAGGGAATGTTCAATATCGGTGTCGAGCGTGAACTTTACATATTTGAATGTCTCATAAATAACCTTCTCGAAGTGACAAATGAAGCCGGTGCTTATGTTCCGCTCTTTGTTATGACAAGCACCGAGAACTACAAGGAAACTCACGAATTTTTCCGCAAGCATAACTATTTCGGCTACAGCGAGGATAATGTATGGTTCTTCATGCAGGAACAGCTCCCTACTCTTGATACTAACGGCAAACTCATGCTCTCAGGCAGAGGTACTGTATCTACAGCTCCTAACGGAAACGGCGGCTGGTACGCTTCTATGGCTAAGACCGGTATGCTGAAAATAGTTAAAGATGCTCACATTGAGTGGCTTAATGTATTTGCTGTTGATAACGTTCTCCAGCGTATTGCTGATCCATGCTTCATCGGCGCTGTAATAGAATCAGGAAAAGTTTCGGGCGCTAAGGTAGTTGCCAAGGCTGATCCTAACGAAAAAGTCGGCGTACTCTGCCTTGAGGACGGCAGACCTTCTATAGTCGAATACTACGAAATGACCGATGAAATGATAAACCGCCGTGAGGAAAACGGTGTACTCTCTTATAATTACGGCGTTATCCTCAATTATCTATTCCGTGTGGATAAGCTCAATCAGACACTTTCTGTCAAGCTTCCGCTTCACCGTGCTTTCAAGAAGATAAAGTACATGAACGAGAACAATGAGATAATCAAGCCGGAAGAACCAAACGCTTACAAGTTTGAAACTCTTGCCCTTGATATGGTAAAACTACAGGATAACTGTCTCGCATACGAAGTTGACCGCAGCAGGGAATTTGCTCCTGTAAAGAATAAAGAAGGCGTTGATTCAGTTGAAACTGCTCAGGCTCTTCTCCGTAAAAACGGCATAGAATTATAAGCCTGTGATAAGGTCGGTACTCATATAAAAATATTAAGCCATAGAACTCCTGATCTAAAGTCAGAAGTTCTACGGCTTTTTTTATTGACAATGCATTTATATGGACTGTGAACAATATTCAGATTTCAATTTTCCCTAAAATTTCTTCAGCGTCAAGAAGCATACTTTTCAATGGCCTTTTAAAAAAGTCATTTAAACTATCATAAACCCTTTCTTCGCCTTCAAAACATCTTATAAATTTCTGGGTTGTTTTTGAGATACACAAAACTTCACCATCTCCAATCACTGTTCCGATTATAATATAGTCATCAGGAAAACTTTTGATTTGAAGTTTTTTAATCTCAGAAATACTGAAAAGAACTACATGATTACCATCTATTATACTGCCATTTGAAAAACTTAGCCAATCCTTATAGGATTGAGGCAGCGTTATATTAAAATAGTTCTCTAAATCCTCTATTTCCGACTCGGTTGCAGGATTATTGAATTCAAACCAAATATTTCCCTCCAAGAGAACAGCAAGTCTTGTAATTTGATTTATTTCGTTTGTTAAGCTGTTATTTGGTATTTCAGGAATATACATATCTTTACCTCTAAATTCTGAATTGTGTTAGTATATACATTATAACATTGTACTACTGATATGTCAATTAAAACGCCGTACTTATCGCAGGCGATAATTTTTATGTACAGCTCTGAATAAGTTTCTTTGTAAGTTCATATCTTTCCTCATGTTCATTGCATCCGACAACTACTGAAATATAGGTCTTTCCCTTTACGCTGAAAACTCCTATAAGGCAGTTTCCGGCTGCAAGCGTAGTACCGGTTTTCATGCCTTTCGCCTCAGCCATATAGTAATCGCTTTCAGTGTCAAGAAGACAGTTCGAGTTCACCCAGTCTGCTATCTCTCCGGAATCAAATGTCACGTTTTTACTCTGAACACCGGTTATTTCACGTATCTCAGGCACGGAATAAGCATATTCAGCAAGAGTAAGCAGGTCTGATACTGTAGTGTACTGGCTGTCATCGTCCCAGCCTTCCGGATTGACAAAATGGCTGTTCTTCATGCCTATCTTTGCGGCATAGTCGTTCATAAGTCCGGTAAAATACGTTACTGCATCCTCATCGCTCATAGAAGCATCACCTTTTACGGCTCTTGCAGTATTCACGGCTACAGTATACGCTGCATCATTTCCCGATGCCATGAGCATTCCGGTAAGCAGGTCATAGAGTTTGAGCCGGTGTCCCTGCTGTATCAGACAAAGACTTGAATACGGCTGAACAAGTTCAAGTTCTGTTCCTACCGTTATAAGGGTATTCTTATCAAGATAGTTCAGTGCAACCGAAGCTGTCAGCAGCTTTGTAAGGCTTGCCGGAGCGGTTTTATCGTCGATATTGTCCATGTACATTATCTGCTTGCTGTCAAGACATTTCAGCACGGCGGCTTTGCAGTATGGACTTTCAATATGTGCCGCATTTAAAGCCGGATAACACTGTACAAATCCGCTTACACTTATATGCTCATGAGTTGAAATATAGGCATAATACGCAAGTATCATTGTGGCATCATTTGCGTCAGTTCTGCCGTCATTGTTAAGGTCAGCGGCACTCACCTGCTCTGCGGTAAAAGTTGTATTTTTTCCGGTGGACTGCTCTGAATAATAAGTCAGAACACACGAAGCATCGACTGCATCCACCTTTCCGTCAGAATTTATATCTCCGGCAGCAATTCCGTCAGCGCTTGCACCTATTGCCGGAAATACCGGTATCGCAAGCAGCAGACCAAGCAGAAAACTGCAAAATTTTTTCATTATTCTCACCTCTCATTAGATTATATCATTCAAAAGCATATATGTCAATTTTTAACGGCTTTTCATAATCAAAGTCGAAACATTTCAAATAATATTTCAGTAATCAGTTATTATTTGCTAACAAGTATTTAGATGATTTTCAAAATACCTATTGACTTTCATATAAACTTGTGATATATTATATTTAGACGGATATCTAAATACCGTCTATATTAAAACCAAGTATTTAGATATTCATCAAAATACTAAAGGAGGATGATATAATGAAAGACGTTTGGAACGCTATGGCTGATCCTACAAGACGAGCGATTCTTACTATGCTCCAGAACGGCGATATGACTGCCGGAGAAATAAGCGATAAATTCGACGTTTCCGGTGCTACTATATCGCACCACCTGAAAATACTGCGTGAAGCAGGTCTGATAACATCAGAAAAGGAAAAACAGACTATCACCTACAGACTAAACATAACCGTATTTCAGGACTTCCTGAAAGGCATCGCCGAAGCTTTCGGCATGAAAGGAGAAAATCATGAAAAATAAAGCTTTCAGAACTCTCAGTGTTTCTGCTATAATAATTGCAGCTGTAAATTTCATCGCTTCCCTGCTGTACATTTTCAAACTTCCGGACGAAGTTCCGCTTCATTTCAATGCAGAAGGTATCTGTGACGGATACGGCTCAAAATGGTTCGTACTCATTTTCCCGTTAATTATACTCATTGTCTACCCTATCGGCTTGTTCGTTACCTCAAAGTCAAAGAATCTGGAAAAGAACATGAAACCAATGACGATATGTATGCTTTTCATTGAAGCCTACCTGATAGTTATGAACTGGGCTATCCTCTTATTAATGAACAGCGGAAAACAACTCGGCGACAAAATGGGAATGAACATATCATTTCTCATACCTGTGACAATCAGCATAATGTTCATTGTTATGGGTAACTATATGCCTACTATACGTCAGAATAAGAATCTCGGCATCAAGCTTCCATGGACTCTCAAAAACGAAAGATGCTGGGACGTTACACACAGATATGCCGGTAAAGTATGGGTGATCGTCGGTATCATAACACTTACGGTCATGACAGTTCTTATGTTCATTAAGACAGATGTTTCTCTTATCTGCGTTTCCGCAACATTTATACCGTTTTCATTCGCTATAATCATGCCGACTGTTTACGCATACAAGCACAGAAATGACTGATATACTGATATGCAGCATGGTAAATGCACCTTATCGCTTTACTATGCTGCATTGATTTTGTGTAATATCACAGAAAAACTCTTTCACATTGACAAATATATTCATTTTGTGATATAATGTAATTTGAACTCTATTATATTTATTATTATGTTGTTCTGACCATAGATTTTTTCATCTGTGGTATAAAATATATTTTTATTGGAGGTTGCACTATGGAAAGCATAAACGAAATTGCTGCTCGTATCCGTGAGCTGCGTGAAGTATGCGATTACACACAGGAAAAGCTTGCTGAAGAACTCGGCATCAATGCTGAACTCTATGCAGGCTATGAGCAGAACGGAGATTTTCCGATCAGCGTCATCTATGAGATCGCTAACAAATTCGGAGTTGACTTCAACGAACTTATTACCGGCGAAACAAGCCGTATAGATACTTATCAGGTCGTCCGCCGTGGTCAGGGAAAAACCGTCAGCCGTTTTCCGGGCTATCGTTTCAAGGATCTGGCTTTCCGCTATGCGGATAAGATCATGCAGCCTCTCCTTGTTACTCTTGAACCTTCCGACGAGCCTGCTAAGCTCGTTACTCATACAGGTCAGGAATTCAATCTCGTTCTCAAGGGCAGCATCGCTGTCATATTCGAGGATAAGGAGATAATACTCAATGAGGGTGATTCTATCTACTTCAACCCTTCATACCCTCACGGTCAGCGCTGCCACGGTGATACCAAGGCAAGATTCCTGACTATGATCGCTGAATGATCTGCTGAACATATTTTATAAAGGAGTAACTTTTAATGCTTTTAGACCGCTATCTTCCATGTATAGAATTTGATTCTTACGAGGATTTCGTAGAAAACTACCGTGTAAACGTTCCTGAGAATTTCAACTTCGGCTGGGATATCGTTGACGAATGGGCTAAGCAGGAGCCTGAAAAAAAGGCTATGTTATGGCTCAGCCACGATAAGCAGGAGCGTACTTTCACTTTCACTGATATATCTAAGCTTTCAAATCAGACCTGCCACTATTTCCGAAGCCTCGGACTAAAAAAAGGTGACGTTGTTCTCCTTATCCTCCGCCGCCGCTGGGAATACTGGGTAATAGCCACTGCTCTCCATAAGCTTGGTGTTATACTTATCCCAGGCAATCTGCTCTTTACCACACATGATATCGCTTACCGTGGCAATATGGCTGAAATATCTGCCATTATCGCCTGCGATGACGAGTATATCCGTGGTCAGATTGATGCTGCCGCTCCAGAGATAAAAACTCTCCGAAAGAAAATAGCTGTTGCTGAACCTCGTGAAGGCTGGGATTTCTTCGAGGACGAGATCGCTAAGTATCCTGATACTTTTGAGCGTCCTACAGGCGACCAGGCTACAAAGGCTACTGATACTATGCTTATCTACTTTACTTCCGGCTCTACAGGTATGCCGAAAATGGTATGTCATAACTTCGCACATCCTCTCGGTCATATCGTTACTGCTAAGTACTGGCATCAGGTACAGGAGAATAAACTCCATATGTCCATATCCGATTCCGGCTGGGCAAAGTTCGGCTGGGGTAAGTTCTACGGTCAGTGGATCTGCGGAGCTATCCAGTTTGTTTACGACTTCACAGGCAAGTTCAACGCAAAGGATATGCTCTCAGTTATAAGCAAGTACAAGCTCACTACTTTCTGCGCTCCGCCGACTATGTACCGTTTCATGCTCCAGGAGGATATGACACAGTACGACCTCTCAACTATCGAGAATTTCTGCAATGCCGGCGAACCTCTCAATCCTGAGGTATTCAACCGCATCTACGAGCTTACAGGCAAAAAGATGCGTGAAGGCTTTGGTCAGACTGAGGGTACTGTACTTATCGCTAACTTCCCATGGATAGATCCTAAGCCGGGGTCAACTGGCAAGCCTTCTCCGCTTTATAATATCCACCTTCTCCGTCCTGACGGCACTGAAACAGAAGACGGTGAAGAAGGAAGCATCATGGCTTGCGGTATCAACAAGCAGCATCCGACAGGTCTTTTCTGCGGCTACTACAAGAATCCTGAGCTTACTGAGGCTGTTCTCGGCGGTGAGAATTACGATACAGGCGACGTTGCTTGGCGTGACTCACACGGCTACTTTTGGTTCGTAGGCAGAAACGACGATGTTATCAAGTGCTCCGGCTACCGTATCGGACCATTCGAGGTAGAAAGCGCACTCCTCACCCACCCTGCTGTAGTTGAATCTGCTATAACAGGTACTCCTGATCCGATAAGAGGTCAGATAGTTAAGGCTACTGTAGTTCTCGCAAAGGGATATACTCCTTCTCCTGAACTCACCAAGGAATTACAGAATCACGTTAAGCGTGAGACTGCTCCTTACAAGTACCCTCGTGTTATCGAATACGTTGATGAACTTCCGAAAACTCTCGGAGGTAAGATAAAACGTGCTCAGATAAGACACAACGACGAGGAAAACTTAAAGTAATACCTAAGCCATAGCTGAAAATGCTATGGCTTTTTTATTGACAAAAAATATATATTCATTTATAATATATTTTATAAATGTGCTGCCGTTTTCTGATTGATATGATCGCAGCAAAAATAAATGAGTTCAATTAAAGGAGTTTAAATATGCATTTAAGAAAATATCAGGAAAGTGATCTTAAACAAATGATCTCGATATGGAACGAAGTTGTAAATGAAGGTGTCGCTTTTCCTCAGGAAGAAATTTTAAGCATAGAAAGCGGAGAAAAATTCTTTTCATCGCAAAGCTACTGTGGAGTAGCTATAGATGATGATGAAAAAGTTGTCGGACTATATATCCTTCACCCGAATAATGTTGGAAGATGCGGTCATATATGCAATGCAAGCTATGCAGTTTCATCCGCCTGCCGAGGACAGCATATCGGCGAAAAACTTGTCAAAGACTGTATAAATAAAGCTAAGGAAATAGGTTTTATTATACTACAGTTCAATGCTGTTGTTGAGTCGAATATCCATGCAAGACACCTTTATGAAAGAATCGGATTCACTCAGTTAGGAGTTATCCCAAAAGGATTCAGAATGAAGAATGGCAATTACGAGAATATTTGTCCATATTATATTGAATTATAACTTTCTCAAAATTAAGGAGGCATAATTATGTCTGTTACTTACAGAAAACTGACTGATAAAGAACTTGATGTTTTTATTGATATGAGAATAAATCAGCTTCGTGAAGAAGGTGCAAAAGAAGATATCGACCTTCGACCGGCTTTGAAAGACTACTATCAGCGTCACATGGCTGACGATACATTCGTGTCGTGGCTCGCCGTTGACAACGAAAAAATAATCGGTACAAGCGGTATGTCTATAGTCGAAAAACCGCCTTACTTCGGATGTCCAAGCGGTAAAATAGGACTTCTTTCAAGTATGTTCACGGATAAGTCCTACCGTAGACAGGGCATTGCAAGGGAATTGCTCTCACGGGTAGTTAATGAAGCTAAAGAGCGTGGATGCGGTACAGTTCAGATAACCGCTTCGGATATGGGAGTTTTACTCTACACAAATTTCGGATTTACTCACAACGATAATTTTATGCAGTATAAATTATAAAACGATTCATTATAAGATACCATTAAATACAAATAAATAATACAACCTGAGAATCATGTCTCAGGCTGTTCAGCTTGTCGAAAAAGTC
>DEBW01000062.1:12278-24635 GCA_002348905.1 Ruminococcus flavefaciens
TTAAGGTTTATTGACAGACTGAACAGCCTGAGAATAATGTCTCAGGCTGTTTTATTTATGTATAAAATGTAAAATTTCAGAGATACTATTGACAAACGCAAAAAAGTATGTTATATTAGTATTACAAAATTTAATTGTACGCAATTAAATTTGATTCTAAGGAGGTATATGTATGAATATCTATGATATCAGTATTTCGGACAGCAAGGGTAACATAATTTCTATGTCAGAATTCAAAGGCAAAGTAATGATTGTGGTGAATACAGCTACCGGATGCGGATTCACTCCCCAGTACAAGCCTCTTGAAGAAATGTACGAAAAGTACCACGACAAAGGTCTTGAAATAATCGACGTACCTTGTAACCAGTTCGCCGGACAAGCTCCCGGTACTGACGACGAGATACACGAATTCTGCACACTTAAATATAACACTCAGTTCCCTCAGATGAAAAAGTCTGACGTAAACGGTGAAAATGCTATCGAACTCTTCAAATACCTCAAGTCTCAGAAAGGCTTTGAAGGTTTCGGAAAAGGCGCCAAAGCTCTCGCAATGGCAACTATGTGCAAGGCTAAGGACAAGGATTATAAGTCCAATCCCGATATAAAGTGGAATTTCACTAAGTTCGTCATTGACAGAGAAGGCAATGTGATCGCAAGATTTGAACCAACTCACGATATGAAAGAGCTTGAAAAACTCGTTGCCGAACTTATCGGATAGGTGATATTATGCAAAGATACGATATAGCTATAATCGGTACTGGTCCCGCCGGCGTATCGGCTGCAATTACCGCAAAAATAAGAGGAAAGAACATCGTGCTTTTCGGTCAGGATATGCTCAGTTCAAAGATACGCAAGGCTGAACGCATTGAGAATTATACAGGTCTGCCGGCTATAAGCGGTAGTGAACTTGCTCAGAAGTTCAAGGAGCATCTCGATGCACTGGATATATCTGTTACTGAAAAGCAGGTAAGCACTGTTTATGCTATGGGCGATTACTTCGCTCTGCAAGCCGGTGAAGATATGTATGAGACTAAAACTGTCATAGTCGCTTCAGGTGTCGTTCATGAAAAAACTATCGAAGGCGAGGAAAAGTTCCTCGGCAGAGGCGTAAGCTACTGCGCTACGTGTGACGGCAGATTCTACAAAGGTAAAACTGTCGCAGTTATCGGCAGCAGCAGCGATGCTCCGGAAGAAGCTGAATATCTGGCAGAACTCGCTGAAAAGGTCATCTATATACCGCTTAAAGGCGATGCTCCTGCTGAAAGGGACAACCTCTCTGTATTGCGTGAAAAACCGCTTGAAATCATCGGAGACAGTAAACTTACAGCCCTGAAAACTGACGGCGGA
The DNA here is from genome assembly GCA_002348905.1 of Ruminococcus flavefaciens. Taxonomy (GTDB): domain Bacteria; phylum Bacillota; class Clostridia; order Oscillospirales; family Ruminococcaceae; genus Ruminococcus; species Ruminococcus flavefaciens_O. The sequence goes on from DEBW01000062.1 coordinate 13,626, forward strand.
GAGTATGAAGTCTCAGGTATTTTCATAATCAGAGACGCTGTTCTGCCGGACAAGCTTATCCCCGGCATCGAAACAGACGGAAGTCATATTAAGGCAGATATCGAAATGAAAACAAATATTGACGGTCTTTTCGCCTGCGGTGATATCGCCGGCAGACCGTACCAATATATAAAAGCAGCCGGTCAGGGCAATATCGCTGCCCTTTCCGCAGTAAGCTATCTTAATATAAAAAAGTAACGGAGGTAATTATTATGGTAAACGAAATAAGAGATAACAATTTCGAGGAAGTAAAAAATTCAGGTCTTGCTGTCGTTGACTTCAACGCTGTATGGTGCGGTCCATGCAGAATGCTCGCTCCGATAATCCACGAACTCGCTGACGAAATGGACGACGTTTCATTCTTTGCCTGCGATGTTGACAAAAACGGCGACCTCGCTATGAATTTCGGTATTCAGAATATTCCGGCTGTAGGCATTTTCAAGGACGGCAAGCTTGTTGATATGTCCATAGGTTTCAAGCCAAAGGAAGCTATGAAGGCTTTTATAAATTCTAAGAAATAAGGCGGTGTTAAAGTGGATGAGAAGTACGAGTCGCTAAAGCTCGAAAATCAGCTTTGCTTTCCACTCTATGCAGCTTCAAGGGAGATAGTGAACAGGTATAAGACCGCTCTTGATAATATTGGTCTTACCTATACGCAGTACATCACTATGCTCGTTATGTGGGAGCATAAGTGTATAAGCGTCAGAGATATGGGAAAACTCTTATATCTTGACTCCGGCACTCTTACTCCTGTACTGAAAAAGCTGGAACAAAAAGGTCTTGTTCTAAGAAAGCGTGACAGTTCTGATGAGAGACTGCTCAATGTTACTCTCACAGACGAAGGTCTTGCTTTAAGGGAAAAAGCCGTTGACGTTCCTCAGCAGGTAAAATGCACACTTAATCTCTCGCAGGAAGAAGCTATATTTCTATACGGTATACTTCAAAAACTGCTTGAAAAATAAGAACTTGTTCTCATATGGAGAGTGAACAAGTTCTAACATTACAAGCTCCTGTTCATGCATCAGGAGCTTTTTTGCTGTAAAATTGAAAAAAGCTATTGACTATAGTAAACGCTTGATGTATAATATTGTTATATTTTAAAGCAATACCCATTGATATTATCCATATATCTCCGGTGAGCTAATGATATAGGGGGAAATTATGAAAAAAGTATTATCATCAATCGCCGCTCTCAGCATCATCATGAATTGCATACCTTTCTGCACTTCTGCCGCAGATACCAAAGTTCAGGACAAACCTGCTGATATCGACAAGTCTATCTATGACCAGTTCATGGATATAAGCTGGAAATACGACCTCAACAGCGACGGCGTAATGTCACAGGAGGAACTTGAAGAGACTAAACAGGTATCTCTGAACATCACACCTGAAAATGACCTTTCATTCCTTTCAACTATGAAAAAATGCGAATACCTCTCTTTGAGCGGTACAGGTCATTCAGAATTTCCGATGCTGAAGGATATGTCATCTCTCTCAGAACTTGTTCTGTCATTTCCTGAACTGACTGACATTTCTTTCATCAAAGACCTTGATCTTAAAAGCTGTAAACTTCCGAAACAGATAACTCTTGAACAGCGTCTTGCTGTTATGCGCTGCGAGGACATCACTGTGGATGAAGGCTTTGAAAAAATAAGCGGACTCTATCCTCTTGATATACTCTCAGGTCACAAATGCGTTATGACCATTGATGATACTGATATCGCTGATTTCGGAAAGACCTGTTATACTCCTTCAAACTACGTAAGAAGCGTATACGGTGTCAGCTACGGTGAAACTGAATATCACGTTTCTGTTGACGGAGAAGTTAAATTCACAGGTCATATCACTGTTAATAGTACATCACCGCTGGGCGTTGAGCTTGAAATGACAAAGGAGAAGCAGCGTTTCAGTACCAGCGCTTATTATGACAACTCCTACATGATGCTCAATGAAGATAATGAGCTTTACGGCATAAAAGGCTCAGGAATGGAGCTTATCGAAAAAGATGTCAAGGACTTCAAACATACTTCTGCAAAAGGTGCTTACAATCAAACCTGTTCGGTCGACTACCTCATAAAAACTGACGGTACTCTTTTCCTGAACGGTAAAGAATTCACTGAGCAGAAATTTGCCGGAAGTGAAAACGGTCTTGTCTACACCGAGGACGGCGAGCTCTGGATGCCTTATGTTGTAGACCGTAAGCCTGTACTTGAAAAGATATCCGATGAATTCAAGTCGTTCCCATTTATCGGAAGGCACTACTTCCTCACAAAATCAGGAGAAGTAATGTGGTACAACGTAAGTTTCAATGATAAAAATGAACCTGTTGTTACCGTACTCCCTACCGGAGTTAAGAACCCTAAGTATTCAAGCTTTGATATGTTCATTGACGAGAACGACGTTCTGTGGAGCAACAATAAATACAGTGATACCGGCTGTGAAATGGTCAAAAGAGCTGAGAACGTCGCTGAATTCAACACATACTATCAGACTGCTGACGGTTCAATTGTAAGCGGATACAAAACTCTTGATGGAAAATATTACGCTCTCGGAAGCGGTGAAGAAGTTGACGTTACAGGTGTACGCCAAGACAGAGAATACCCTTTCAAATACAATGAGATATTACAACGTTCCTACTATGATCCCGCTGAGGAGTGGATCAGGACTTTCATAACAAAAAACAACGTCCTGACTTTTGAGTACAAGGATATCCGCAGTTCAATATCATCTGCTGAAAAAGTTATTGCTATCCGCACTGACAAAGAAACAAACCTTACCTACATCTACTTCAAGCTCCAGGACTGCACTATCTGGCGCTACTGCGTTGAAGAACCTGACTTTCAGAGAGTGTATGTGCCGAAGAGAAAAGTTCCTGAGACAGTTGCCGGAGACTCAAACGGTGACGGCACATTTAATGTTGCCGACGCTGTTTTAGTACAGCAATGGCTTCTCGACGGCAAAACTTCTATCATTGACTGGGGTGCTGCTGACCTTGTAAAAGACGGCGTGATCGACATCTACGACTTCTGTGAAATAAAGAAGAAACTGACCACTGATTCTGAATAATGCCAAATGCCCCGGAGTGCTCGATATTGAGCCACTCCGGGGCAAAGTTTTATATATTTATCTTTGTTCTATACTTTTTTCTTTAATCTGTATTCTCATGTTTTGATTCATGTCTGACATCCTGCTGTGTTGTATAATAAGTATTCTTATCAGCGTACATTCTCCTGTCAGCAATACGCATAGTCTCACGTATATCACAGTCCTTATCGCTGTAGCAGGTTCCGACAGCAAAGCATACATTTCCCGACTCCTGCGAATATCTTCTCAGTCTGAGCATACGTTTATCAAGCTCCTCCTTTGTGATATTTGGAGCTATTATCATGAACTCGTCACCGCCTGCACGGTATATCTCATCGTCGCTGAAAACTTTCTGCAATATCTCTGCCGCTTTTTTCAGCATATCATCTCCTGCAAGATGACCGTCCTCGGCGTTGACTACTTTCAGACCGTTAAGGTCGGCAAATATTACTGCATACGGCGCATTGAATTTTTCTTCTCCCGAAACAAGACGGTCTATCCTGTTGTTCATCATATTTCTGTTCCTGATACCGGTCAGCTTATCAACTGTACTGAGCAGTTTGAGCTGTTTAAGAAGCTGATAATTTGATATTTCGGACGCAAGTATTAATGTCGTGAGTTCAAGTGTTTCCTTTATTCTTACAGTGTCATTCACATCAAAATCAACTGCCCACATAAATCCGATAGTATTACCGCTGTATCTTAGCGGAAACATAACTACGCTCTTTACATTTCTCTGGCAAAGTTTATCATAAAATTCGTAATTACGATTTTTCAGAACTTCCATTTCCTCTTCGTTTTTCAGTATAAGACAGGTACTTCCTGCAAGTATGGTATACCACGAATCAGCAATAGGGAAAAATGTATCGTCAACGATATCACTTATAGGTACAACGTCACAACTGCTGTCGATATCCTCACACAAGACCTTGCACTGCTTTTCTGCAAAATCGGCAAGAAGTATACAGCATCGGCTTGCACCGCATATCTTTCTTATATCCTTTATAACGTCTCTGATAACACTTTCAAAATCATCTGCACCTCTTAATTTTATACAGGTTTTAAGCACATCGGAAGATATCTTCGCAGGCAGTCCTGTCAAAGCATCCTCATTTGCATAAGGTGTTACCTCATAGGAATATATACAGCAGTCAGTGTTCTCATCGTCAGATTCTATCGGCATCATGAACATATTCAGCCACACTCCCCATGCATAAAACTCGATATGGGTATGAAGCGGCTGACCAAGAACTGCACAGCGATAGCAGTAATCCTCAAAATTAAGGTCTTTAGGGAAATATTTATCATACAGCTCACCCGGCACAAACGGCATCCTGCGAAGATTCTCAACTTCTTCACAGTGAAGCTTATTTCCTGCAAGCATACGTATATCTCCATATTTTTTTCCTGAAACCTTTTCAACTGAAAGTATACAGGTACTTATTTTATATCTGCTTAGTATTTCTTCGTAATTCATAACAGCATTTTCCTTTCATAATATACAGGCTTCATTAATTGTTCTGATTGATAATATATATTGTTCTTCCAAGCTGTAGGGCTATATACTCTCCCCTGTCGTAAATATCGCTCGTAAGCTCACAAAGGATTATACCGTATATCTTATCATCATAGAATATGATAAATGGAGCATAACCTTTACATCTTGACGAAAGCTCATCACGCACGAATATATCATTTATACGGCAGAACTGTCTTTCCTTCGGTATAAGATACATCTCGCCAGAGCGAACAACACATCTCAGTTTGATATTCTCAGGAAATCCTTCAACTTTATGGAAACTGTACTGCACAGGAGAATCATACATATACACCGCTGCATTTCTTATACCAAGCTTAGTTATATTACGGAATATCTGCTCTTCCTTTTCGCTTTTTGTACCCTTGGCTGTCATGCCGGCTATCATGAAATCCTGTGTCATGGACCGTTTTTCAAGTATGCTCTCACGCTCCATGCTTTTCTTTTCGGCAAGAGCACACATGGCTTTATCTCTCATGAGTGCAAAAAGACGGTTGGTCATTATCCTTGATGCCGGTGAGCGCTGACAGTTATTCATACTAAACTGAACACGATCGATACTCGTTATAAGCTTAGCCGCATCAGTATACTCCATTGCACCTTTTTCAAAAAATTTTTCTATAAGCACAGCGGTCTCGCTATAATCCTCATAGCTGGTGTAGCGTTTTTTCATTGCCTTGAACATCCTTGACATAAACTCATAGAAAAGTCTTTTCAGGTTCACTGATTCCCTGTCCATTGTCTCGTTTCTGTATCTGTAGAAACAGTCATCAAAAAGGCGGTATATAAAGGCTTCATCAGCATTCTGAAGGTCTACGGCAGTATAGTCATACATTTCATAATAAAACGACTGTCTGCCGTAAAGTCTCGTCGGAACAAGAGCTGAACCAATATCCGTACCGTTCAGCTTAGCCAGCATGACTTCAAGAGCCATTTTTCCGAGTGAGCACTTGTCTGCGCCTATAGATGAAAGAGTAGGTGTCATCTCGCCAGCCATATGAGTATTATCAAAGCCGAAAACGTACACATCTTTTCCCGGAACAAGGTCACGGGCTTTCATAGCCTCATAAAGTCCTCTTGCAACAGAATCATTCACACAGAATATTGCCTGAACTCCGATATTATTATCAAGCAGTCTTGCAGCTTCCGTTATACAGTTTTCAGACATATCAGTTTTCTCGTAGTTCCAGCGTGAAAAGCTGATATCATTCTCTTTCAGGCATCGGATGAATATATCCTTTCTTGCTCTTGCATCAATATTGTCATCTCTTCCGCCAAGCATACAGAACCGTGTAAGACCATTGACGTTCACAAGGCAGTTGACTGCCTCACGTATACCACGCTCATTATCATAGTTCACAGTGGTATGAGCGCTGCTGTTCAAAGCGATAAATACCTTCGGCACGTTAATATAATTGTCAGCGTACTGCATTATCATTCCACGTATCTGCTCATCACCCATACTTCCGAAATGCATTATTATTCCGTCTATACCGCACATTCCGCCGAGCTTATACACTGAATTGTATACCGTTTTATATGTTCTTGTTTTATCGTAAGAACTGTTATTTATGTACTTTCCGGCAAATACAACAAGCTGGATATCACGGCTTGAAGGTATAGCACTTACTATACTCTGGATAAGGTCTTTTGAAAATTCAGACTCCAGCTCCTCTATCAAAAGACCTATTACCTTCTTTTTCCTTTTTCGATCCATATCAACGCTCTCCTTCGCTCACTCACAGTTCACCAATATCCGGGCTTGGCTTAGAAAAGAGATATCCCTGCGAGAAGTCGATATCAAGATCCATGAGCATATTCTGTATATTCTCATTTTCAACAAATTCAGCAATGATGCTCACCTTGTTCTTGCTGAGATTTTTCCAGCTTGCGATAAGAGCTATAAGCTTTGCTGACTGTTCATCATCGCAGCACCTCTTTACTATCGAGCCGTCTATTTTAAGATAATCTGAATGTATGCTTGCGATGTGCTGAAGATTTGAATATCCGCTTCCGAAATCGTCAATGGATATCTGTCCGCCAAGGTCGTGTATCCTGTCAACGAAAGCTACAAGCTCATCGTAATCGTCGATATCTTCATTTTCAAGTATCTCAAATACAAAGTTTTCCGGATGCTTGGCTGTAGAGAGAAATTCAAATATATAATCGGTTATTTCGTGGTTCTTTATGTCACGGAAAGAAAGGTTAAGGCTAACGCTCTTGTCGGTGAGATACCTGAACTTCTCAAACACCTTTCTTATCATTATTGCCGAAAGAGAATCATAAAGCAGACCGTATGACCTTGCAACATCAAGAAAGCTTCCCGGATAATAAAGCTTTCCGTTTTCATCTTCAAGACGCATAAGCGACTCATAGTGGTGTATCATATTGCTGGCATTGTCATAGATGCCCTGAAAATAAGGTATTACCTTATCATGAGCAATAGCATAGTTTATAACGTTTACCATATGGTATCTCTCACGTATGCTTTCTTCGTCAAGCATACCGTACTTTGCATCACGGATATAAAACTGTATATTCTTCTGCATCATCTCAACACGGGCTGAGTAGTATACCGGATTCACATTATCGACCGTGCAGTCGTCTATTATGCAGAACATAGGCACTATCGCAATATACTCAGCAGTTGCCTCAAATAGTTTTTTCTGCAAAACTTCCATGTCCTTCGCAAATTCTGAAAGCGATACCATGTATGAAGGCGCTGCTATAGCAACGTGCCATTTATTCAGAGAATAGATATTATATCTCTTTTTCTTTGCATAGCTCACACAGTTTGAAATGTAATTCTTATAAGTCAGCTTTATCATTCGCTGAGGGAAAACAGTCTCCATGCTTGAAACATCAAAGACATTTATCATGCATACCCTGTCATAGCCTTTCAGGCATATATCCATGTTCATTGCTGCCGCATTCGGTATATCCTCATTTTCTGAATAGAGCAGTTTCAGTTCACAGTCACGCACGAAGTTTTTAAGGCTCTCAGCAGCCGCTGCGTGTTCGTTCTTGCTGAAATTCTCCTCTATATCATAAAGGTAGCTGAGAAGCTCCTGATTATCAGCAGCAAGGGTATCTGTATGAGAAAATGCGTAAGGGTTGTAATCCTGCGATGCCGGTGCTTCTCCTATGACTGACACTACAAACGAACAGTTGGCAAACTGGTTTCTTCCGTCAACATGAGCTATCTCGCCTTCGGTTATGCATCCGCACATATTTGAATTGACGTATGCTGAAAGCTCCCACTTTACGCAGTTGGAGTATATCATAGAACGTGCTATGCAGGAGTAGCCGAAAAGAGTCTCAGCCTTCTCAAAATTTTCAAGATGTCTGAAAAGAGCGTGATTGTCAGCAATGATCTTTCTGTCGTAGATAAACGCACGTTTAAGCCTTTTACCCTTTTCAACATTGTGATTTGCGTTTATCATCTGACGCTTGCAGTATCGGTCAATTTCAGCATGAGAATTATAAAATTCTTCATTTACAGGAGATTTCTCGTCAAAAGTTTCAGCAATGCTCTGGTCATCTGAAAAGCGCACGAATATCGGTATATCGCTTGCTTCTGAATATACGTAAGGGAAGAGATTAGCCAGCTCCGGACGCTCTTTGAGCACATCGCCTATACCTGTGAGGTACTCATGGGCAGCATCCTTTTCATCTACAGAGAGTATGCAGGTACCAAATGTATCAGTAATCTCAACCTCATCACCTATTACCTGTACTCCGGTAGCATATGAGCTGTAGCTTTCCACTTCGCTTCCGCTGAAAGCAGCGATCAGCATACCCTTGTTTGTCCAGCCGTTCTCGTTGAAAACAAATCCTGAATCCACGAATTTTCTGAGGTTTATCTCGGCGGTATTTGCAAGTCCGCCTATCATCTGAAGTCCCGGAAAATACTCATTGCACTTCTCGATAAAACTGTAAACATCAAGATATTTACGTGTAAGGAAAGTGAGCATGAGCTTTGTCTCATCGTTATATACTGTGTCAAGGATGTTCTTGCAAAGCACATCCGGAGATACCGGCTTGTCAAAATCGTCATATGTAGGTATAAGTTCAGTTCTGATACTGCCTTTTGACATCTGAGTAACTGAGATGATACACTGATTCGCTGCAAGTTTTCCTCCGTTTATGACTGCTGATGTACTTGTACCGAAAATATGTGCTCCCGGCACGATGCTCACAATGAACTTCGCAAGCTCAACTGCTTCATTTTCAAGATGTATAGCGGTATGTATCCTTATAAGGATATCGCCGTTTCTCGGATTGAGCATAAGCTGGTCAAAAGCCTCTGCAAGTCTGTTCTTTGATATGTACTGTAAATTCCACGTAAACATATTCTGCCCCTCTTTTTTTAGAGCCGGCAAATGCCGGTTCTCAGATTTTCAAGCAATTTATTCCAGTTATTGCTGATTTTTTTCTAAAATAAATGATATAAAATCATTCTTTGGTATCGGTCTTGAAAAATAGTAGCCCTGTATATAATCTATTCCAAGTTTTGAAAGTGCTTCAAGCTGGTATTCCTTTTCAACACCTTCTGCAACTATTTTCATTCCCATAGTTTTTATCATTGATATCACGTATTCCATCATAAGTTTTGTACGGTCATTGTCGAAATATGAAAGTATCATCGAGCGGTCAAACTTAACAATGTCCACCGGCATCTCAACGATATAGTTAAGGTTCGACTCACCTGTACCGAAGTCATCCAGTGAAAAGCTGCATCCAGCCTTACGAAGTTCTGTCATATTGTTCATTAGTATATGTTTTTGCTTTAGCTGACCTGTTTCTGTTATTTCAAGATTCAGAGCAGACGGAAGTATATCATAACTGCTTATTATATTTATGTATCGTTCCGCAAGAGAATTATTCTCGCACTGCACGACCGAAAGATTTACTTCGATATAATGCAGTCCCATTTTTTCAATATTATAGTCACGTATGAACTTGCATACCTTTTCAAATACCCTGTCGCCTATCTGCTCGATAAGACCGCTTTTTTCAGCTACAGGTATAAATGTGCCGGGAAATACAAGATCACCGCTGCTGTCACGCATACGCACAAGAGCTTCGGCAGAAACGAATTTTTTCTCTTTCACCGAATATATCGGCTGATAAAAAACCTCTATCCTGTCCTCTGCAAGGGCGCTTATTATCTCATTCTGCACTTCACGGTATTCTTTCATATAGCTCAGCGCAGCAGCATCTATCACTATCACCTTGCTTTCTGAATTGATTCCGTAGTAGGAATAATAATTGTACATCGCAAGAAGTTCGGCAGCATTTGAAGTTACGCTTATATCAGGTATAAGGTATATCTTCGGATCCATGAGATAATTCTTTGCAAAAGGTTTCACAAACCTCTGCTGTATCTTAGGAAGTGCCTCTCTTGCAGCCTTTTCATTCGGAAATGTCATAAGGAAGTCGTTACCGTAGCCTCTGAACACTCTTTTTTCAGATATGCTGCTGAGAAATTTTGTCAGCTCAAGCATGAGTATCTCACCGGTCAAAGCATCTTTTTCACGGACTTCATCCTCTACTATTATAATAAATGCACAATGTTGATGATTTTCATAAAGTTCCTTGACATGATCTCGCAGAGTACGGAAGCTATAGGCATTTGTTTCACGGTCAAGCTTTGAATCAGGATTCTCAAGCTTGGCATACAGTATAACTATACCTATCATCATGGTATAGCTTATAAACAACAGTCTGCGTTCACAGTACTGCATGACGGCGCCTATTGATTCAAGTATCATCCATATCCTTATAGCTCTTTTGCGGTTCGGATTGAGCTGTTTTTCAAATACTTTCGTCATAACAAGGCTGCCCAGTATGTAGACTGCCGACACAATAAATGTATACGTTACAGCCGGACCGTGACTGTAGATCGCATTTTTGTCGTTATGATAATGCAGCGGAAGAAATACTACCGCAGAACTGAGTAATACGTTAACAATATTAAGTCCTTGCCGCAGATTTTTCCGTTCTCTCAGACTTGGAATATCACTTGAAAGATAATAATACGAAAGATAGCCCGTCCATATGACCAGCCACAGATAAAGCTTGCATACAAATGTTGCTACAGCCTGAGAGGATTTCATTATACAGGCTACTGATAAGATATCAGTAAATATACATAGCGTCGTTATCAGCAGGAGCTGCCGGTAGATCCACGCACTTTTTACCATGATACTTTGTTTTCTGTAAGAGAACAAACATATTATCAACATAGGTATCAACGCACAGATCTGAACTTCTACGTTGCGTAACACAATAAATTCCTCCGATACAAGAATATATGTTAAATATCATTAATAGTGAGGTATAAAAAA
>DEBW01000062.1:24659-25155 GCA_002348905.1 Ruminococcus flavefaciens
TTCTTTTTATATATCTATATATAATAATATTATATCACACATTGTCAATATAATAATCACAGAAAATTGAACAAATGCATTACAATTGTAAAAAGTATATGAATAATTCACATTTTTTAATATTTAAGTTTTGCATTTAAACAAATATTAAAATTATAAAAATCACCTTGAATTACGTACGCTTATGTGATATAATTTTTAAATAACAGTATTTATAATTTCAAACGCAAATCTTAATAAATGTGAGGGCTAAAATATGAATTTTCAGGATTATGTTGAAAAATGCGATTCAGTTACCTGTATCATGTCAGTTGAGAAAAAAGCTGACGGTGGTTACGGTGATATCCGTATCGTTGCCGGAAATACAGCATATATCGAATCTATCGAAAACAATACAAACACTGATGTTCCGGACGCATACATAAAAAAATTCGTCCCGAACTCCATGTATACTGACTATTTTCCGCACGACATGAACTTCGAGGACTTCTGCTAC
>DEBW01000062.1:25252-25395 GCA_002348905.1 Ruminococcus flavefaciens
CGTGCAGCCGTAAAAAAAGAAATCCTCCACAGTTATGTAAAGCCTGAGCGTTTTGATATATGGTTCAATATGTTCTTTATGCCAGTGAAAAGCGATGACGAAAATATCGGCTACTGCACATACACATATGAAGTAACTGCCAC
>DEBW01000123.1:0-2468 GCA_002348905.1 Ruminococcus flavefaciens
AGCAACATAATAATACTTGTCGGCAGCATGAGAAAAAATGGCAATACTGCGCGGCTGGTGCAGAGCTTTGCAGATGGAGCTGTCCAGAATAATAACGTTGAGATAGTGTATGTTGCCGATTATAATGTCAATCCCTGCATAAGCTGTAACAGCTGTTTCGTGCGTGAAAGCAATAAATGTTTCCAGGATGATGACATGGTGAAGATATATGAGAAGCGCAGAGTAAAAGACATAGGTGACATTGAAAATAGCTCTGCACTGGAAGAGGCTTACGAGCTTGGAGCATCAATACAGGAGAATTTGTATGTTTATAATAAAAAATGCTGAACGGGCTGACCTGCCCAAAATATTACAGCTTCAATACCTTGCCTATCAGAGCGAAGCAGACCTTTTCGGCAGCAGAGATATTCCTCCGCTGAAACAGACTCTTGATGAAGTCATTGAGGAATTCAATAGCGGCATAATACTGAAAATGATTGACGATAAAAATAATATTATCGGCTCAGTTCGTGCCAAAGAAATCGACGGTACTGTTTATATTGGTAAGCTTATGGTACACCCTGATCATCAACATAAAGGCTATGGAACAATGCTTCTGTCCGAGATGGAAAATCGCTTTCCTGATAAGCGGTACGAGCACAAGAAGCGTTGACAATATCCGCCTATATCAGAAGCTAGGCTACACGACATTTGCACAGAAAGCCGTGAACGATGAACTGGAATTCGTGTATATGGAGAAAAAATGAAAACAACAGAAATAGGCAGCCGAACCTGCCATATCAAAATAAACGGAGCCGACCTTCCTACGATATACTGGGGCGAGACGAAGAACAGCTCCGAGACCATTGAAAAAGTCCTTGCACTGTGCGGAGACGTAAATTGTAACTATATCATTTATGAGGTCGAGGACTGGAACGCAGATTTCTCATCGTGGGAGTTTAAACTTAATAAGAAAATGTCCTTTTCGGGTAATGTCATTAAGCTAACCGAATAAGTGAAAAACAGGAGTATGTACGAGATTAAGCTATACATACTCCTGTAATTATGTACACGAAAATGTGCATGACTAAAAGACAGATGATAGATCTGCCTGAAAAAGTATTGACACAAGGTTAGAATTATGATAATCTGCAATTGAAAGCAATAGCAGAATGGTAACGAGTTTTTCTGACAGCGTTACGATCAGGTCTGACAGGGCACTTATTTCTTGCTATCAACTTTCTCAAATGAGAAGGACTGACGATATTACAGCGAAAGAAAGCAATGCAAATGTGTATAGCAACAGTGTAATTTACTTTGGAACGGTATTTATTACGCTTATCATTATCTATGAGGATATTTTCGGTGATCAGCATAGAGAAGTTATACATGATCAGCCTTGCAAAGATTTCCTGTATCACGCAGTCCTTTTTCTTTGAATGGAAAGCTATAAGGCCAACGTGGTACTTCAGTTCTCTGAAAGATGTCTCGATGCACCAACGCATTTTGTAGATCTTCTTGATATCATCGGCAGAAAACTCATTGTCCCAGAGATTAGTAACAAGAGTTTCATACTGACCTTCAGATATTCTGATCCTGATTATTCTGAATTTAAGAGGATATGTATCTTTTGAACCTTTCGGAAGAAAGTCAAAAGTTGATGATGGTGCAAGATAACGATAAAGTTCGGGATGAGCCTTAACTTCTTTTGTCTGCCTTCTTGTAAGTAAAATATCGACAGTAAAGTCGGCTTCTTTATCATCCGGAAGATTGAATTTCTTTATGATACCGGTTGTTGATTTTATGCGAATAACGTATTTTAGCCCTTTAGCTTCAAGATGTGCGATATTGTTATAAGAATCATAATTTCGGTCAGCTATGATAATTGAATCATGAGTAACATTTTCAATCATGCTGATCAAAGCCTTATTCTCGTTTTCAAGACGGCTATCTTGTATAACAGCGTTAAAATAACGTTTATTCAGTAAGTCGTACAAGGCATTCAAATGCATAAGATTATAGCCTTTTGCATCATCATTTGCACGATAAAATGTTCCGTTATCATCAGGAATAGTCGGAATATGTATATCAGAACCGTCCACAGCATAAAGCCTGTAGCCGTGAAAGAAATTTGTCTGTGAGAAGGTCTCGTTGAACTTATGGAACAGATGCTAAAAAGCAATGGGAAGTATCTTTGCTCTTCGCTGTACAATAGCTGATACAGATACCATTTTCGTATCAAAATCATAAAACTCCATAATTTCTTTTCCAAGTGTCTGGCTCCCCATGCCGAGAATAAATCTCATTGTTTTAGAGAATGGCAGCTCGCTTTTACGAACAAAATCTCTCTTAGGATCAACCACAAAATCCGATACATTTTTCTCCATGTTACGAATAAGCATATTAAGCTTGTTTTTGACGATATTACAGTAATTCTGCACGATAAAGTCCCTCCAATCAGATGTATATATCTGATTGGCTTCGCCGCA
>DEBW01000123.1:2586-2778 GCA_002348905.1 Ruminococcus flavefaciens
ATTCATAAAAATAGTCACAGGATTTTTATGCTCCTGTGACTATTTTGCTTTTCCTTAGCTTAATGGCATTCCCCCTGCACTCCAGCAATTCTGGACTTTTTCGACAGACTGGGGCTCACTTCAAGTGAGCCGTTATTTTTTCGCCCGTTTTGACTTGATAAATTGGAATGATTATGGTATAATGGAATGGTA
>DEBW01000123.1:3007-3668 GCA_002348905.1 Ruminococcus flavefaciens
TGATAAAAGTAATGTTTGTTTGCTACGGCAAAAATATCACTTTAAAGAAAGGAATTTTTATAAATGAATAAAAAAATCTTACACAAAAATCATATGAAGGGAGCTTTACTAAGTCTTTTCATTGTTCCGGCACTTTTATCAAATAATGTGTGCCTTGCGAATATGACAAACACAGGCTTCCTTAATCTGACCAAAGCAGAAGCAAGCGAAATCAGCGGTAGATTACTGTATGTTTCAGAAAAAGGCAATGATTTTACTGGCAATGGTTCTTCTGATAATCCTTACAGATCTATCAAAAAAGCTGCAAGCGAAGCCACAGCAGGTACAACAGTCCTTATTCGTCCGGGAACTTATATCGAAGATGATATAAGGCCAAAAGAATCCGGTAAAGAGAATGCCATGATCGTTTTCAGACCTGAGAAAACTTCAGACATCGGCAAGGTCATAATCAAACATAAGGATATTTTTAACGGTTCAACTATCACTCCGCAGGTAAAAGCACAATGGCTGAAGGATACAGGCTGGAAAGAAGATGAGGTAAAACATTACGATAATGCTGGCATAGAATACTCCATAGCAGCAAGAAAAAATGAACTGACAGACGTTTTCAACTTGTTTGGCCGTGATTATGTCAAAATCGAAGGGTTTATATTCGAGGACG
>DEBW01000123.1:3717-6779 GCA_002348905.1 Ruminococcus flavefaciens
TACAGGGTTTATATTCGAGGACTATAAATACGCCCGAAGCACTATCAATATCATGGGTAAAGGCAATGTCGTACTGAATAACCAATTCAAAAATATCGGCTGTGTATACAATGCACCGTGGTCATGGTCGGCACAAGGCGTTTACCGTCCTGATGTTACGATACCTATAGCTGGTCCGGATAACGTTGTACGCAACAATTACTTCCAGAGCGTTTACGGTGAAACACTGTGCTATGACAATCACTCACAGAACTGTATTATTTCTGAAAATACTTTTATCGGTGCTATTGGTAAAAACGCTGGTGCAGGCGGTGCAGAATCGTCAACTCTCGGCGGCAGAGCAGACGGCAACAGAAACAATGCCTTTGCATTCAATTATTCCGGAGGTTCAGTAAACGGTGGTACTATCTGGCTCGATATAAGCGTAAGAGACTTTACAGCTGTAAGAAATGTTGCACACAACACTGCATATTTTATGTTTAATGAATCAGAATGTACACGAAACTGGGCATACGAAAATATAGTCTACAATAAACCCCTTGACGAAAATAAGCGAATGAAAGGCGATTCCGGATATTTTATGAATTTCCCTGCACAACGCATTGAATCAGGTCTTTTTTCTGCATTCTGGGATACTGGTTCAACTTGGGATGCAAGGTGGGTAAACAATGTTACTTATAATCTGAAAAATGGTATCTCCCTTGACAGATCATGGAATAATGACGTTATAAATAATATCTCATATGAAGATGAAAACAGTATGTACAGCAGTAATGATACTTTAGGTATCCTTGTAAAGGAAACTACTGTAAACGGTTTCCATGCATGGCACGGTATAGACCTTAAAGGCGGCGGTTCACATACTTTCAGAAATAACCTGTGGTATTCCACAAGAAAACCAGAATACGTCAGATACATGGATCCGTCACAGCCTGCAATTACAGTCGATTCATTCAATAAACAGCTAAACTCAAAAACTGCTCTTGCAAAAGACCCTATGTTTGAAAATGCCGCCGCAGGTGATTTCAGCCTTAAAGCTGGCAGTCCAGCTATAGGTTCTGGTGACAATGGTGTTAACAGAGGTGCTTATGCTGTTTATCCGAAAACTGATGTCGGATATAACGATGCTCTCGGCTTGACAGACGATGCAAATGTAAGCTTCAGCAAGCTTAATTCTTCCGCAAAACCCGGCGATGTTTTAGAACTCGAACTTTCGCTCAGCAAGCCTGCATCAGGAACATTGGAGTTTGAAGTTGCTCCTGTTGCAGGTGATGCACAGCTTGACAAGGATTTCACTTTTATTGATAAGCCTGCTGTCACATTTCATGCTGGTGATACAAGTAAAACCGTCCGTGTGAAAATTCTTGAAGGTTATGACCTCGATCAGCTTCTCGTTTTCCGCCTGAATCCTGTAGGCAATACTAAGATTGAAAGCGTTGGTGCAAGAGATATGCACCTCGTAAGAATCCAAAGAGCAGAAAAACGTGTACTTGTAATCAATAATGTCGGTGATGCTATGGGAACTTCTATCGTTGAATACCACAAACCAGGAGAACTCGTCACTATTGATGCTAAAACAAGAAATGGATATACATTTGACGGCTGGCAGGTAGGTATTGATGCAATGGAAGTTACTCCTATAAGCGGAAACGGTTCACGTTCAACATTTATAATGCCTGAATACAATCAGAGAATACAGGCAAAATGGAAATTGAACAGTCCGCTTGTAAATGTTTCCGGAATCAGATTAAACCACGAAAGCCTTTCATTAAATGCCGGTGATACATCATCGATAAAAGCTGATATTTTCCCTGAAAATGCAACTGATAAAGTTGTAAAATGGACTTCTTCAAATCCGCTTGTGGCATCTGTTGACGATACTGGTGCCGTGACTGCATTATCTGAAGGTACAGCTGAAATTATTGCAAGAACACTCGAAAACAGTGACAAACAATTTACAGCAAAATGCAAAGTAACTGTTACTGGCACTATTGCTCCTGCCGGTGATATTATTGAAGCCGAGGACTGCAATGAACATTACGGTATTGATATCGAAAACTGCACCGAGGGCGGAAGCGATGTCGCTTACATAGAAAACGGCGACTATATCGGCTTTAAAGGCATCAGCTTTGGCAGAGGTTCTAAATCAATTGATTTCAGAGTTGCTTCAGCTGGTGAAAACGGTACTATCGAAGTAAGACTTGGCTCTCCTGACGGAAAACTGATAGGAAGCATGGATGTAAGCAGTACAGGCGGTTGGCAGAACTGGAAAACTCAGAAATGCAGTATCTCTCCCACTACCGGCATAAACGATATGTACCTCGTCTTTAAGGGCGGAGAAGGTTATCTGTTTAATCTCAACTGGTTTGGAATAAATTATCCTTACGAAAATGACAATCTTTTAGGTGACTGTAATCTTGACGGTAATCTAACTATTGCAGATGCTGTTATGCTGCAAAAATGGCTGTTATGTGCAGATAAAATAACTTGCTGGCGTAATGCAGATATTTGCAAAGATAACAGGATAGATGCTTTTGACCTGGTACTTCTCAGAAAACTTCTGCTTAATAAATAAAAATTTAGACAACACCGCAAAAAGCTTCCGTTAGGTGAACTTTATGCGGCATTGCCTTAAAACCGCACCATTTTGTATTATATTCAAAATGGTGCGGTTCATTTTATGCAATTTATCTCCCAATAACTATTTTTTCATTAATGTGCATGGTAAAATCCCTTATTGCTTTATAATCCGGATTTTCCGGAAGGTCTGTATTCTCTGCCGCATTCCTATAAGCGACTTGAGTTCTGCAAACCACGGTCTAAGCTGTTCAGTACTGCGGAGCATTTCAAAATATTCAGCTGGATTTTCATCGTTCAACAGCACTTCTTTCAGCTTATCCATTACATCTGACGGCATATTATCCATCCTCACTGTATCCTTTAAGCAGTTCAGCCTGACGTTTTATTCGTATTTTAGCCTGTTCACGAAGATTTTGCGGACTCATTATCTCAATGACAGGCCCAAAGCTGAGCAGACGTATCAGCAATTCAGTTTCATCATT
>DEBW01000123.1:6789-7774 GCA_002348905.1 Ruminococcus flavefaciens
ACATTCTGGTCGTACCACAATTCAACGATATGCTCCCCTGTTTCAAGGTCACGGACTGTATGCTTTTCATAAGAAGCAAATTCAAGCATGAACCTTTCCACTCCATTTCGTTGTGTTGTTACTCTTATGACAGCCGGAGTGCAGCATTTACGGCTTGAAAAATAATCATCTATCGACACAGAAGTGCGGAAAATACGTCCGGTATCTATAATATTTGTAATACGTCCGATGTTTATGATACCACTGCTTTTTACTTTGTCGTTTCGCAGTAAATAGCAGTAAACCCGAAATTTTTCGTTTTTGGGAGAATATTCCATTTTCAACATCACAAATTTTCCACTCATACGCTTTCCATGACCAGAAACAAACTCTATATACAAAATCTTTCTGCTCTTTACAGCTTCAAGTACAGTGCGGAAATGTTTTATGTATTCTTCGCTTTGATAATCATCACTGTCAGAAAATCTGTCCGTAAACCTGAAATGTTCAGAATTATACAGCGGGTCTGTATCTGATAATCTTTCATCAAGCTTTTCAAGTGTTTCATTGTTCATGAACAATCTTATCCTTGGGTCTGAAAGTTTTGATCTCAGCCACATTTTCTGTAATTTTGTCATGAACCTGACTGGTTTATTTTTTGTTATGCGCTGTAGTTTGCCGTCAGATTTACGGTCGAAAAGTCCACAGTCTATGCCATTAGGTATTAGTTTCTCCGGCAGAAAAAGTACAGAATCACGAAATCCTTCACTCTGTACGTTTTCACGAACGGTCTTTTCGTCTGTGACTTCATTTTCGAGAAGTTTTGCTGCAATGTGGAAATATGTCCCGTAAATCTCACTGAATATTTTCATCATTATCACCGCCATACATAGTATTCATTATTGCAATGTCACTGTAAAAACGCTCTCTGACTGTATCTGCACCGCCTTCTATACGGACAATACGTCCGATAAATGTTTTTAGCTTCAAGCGTAATGTCATTAAG
>DEBW01000034.1:0-11395 GCA_002348905.1 Ruminococcus flavefaciens
TTGTAAAGATTTATGTGAACACGCTCTAATCTCATATGCTTCACCTACCGCTGCTAAATTCTAATTTATTATAGTAACAATTATAGCAAAATATCGCTGCATCGTCAATAGAAACGCCATAGTATCTCTGACTGCATATCAGAAATACTATGGCTTCATACTTCAATATGAGTACCGACCTTACTGCTTCGAGGCGTAATTTTTATATTGACAGTCATCTGAACCTCATACAGCCATGAGTTTATTTTGACATCTTTTTGAATGCGGAAAATCCGCCTGCACCTGCAAAAAGATAACAGGTAAGCAGATTTAAAATGAATTTTTCTTTTATTTTTAATAAAAGCCGTTATACATTTCCCGTTTACAATAACTGCACTGTATGTTATAATTATTATGTATCACGACTGCGCTTTTTGAAAAATGGTAAAAATCTGATATTATAAAATAATACTGAACTGGCTATATATTATTACGTCATCATCTGTTATAATGTAAAAAAACAGAAATGAGGTATTCATTATGGAAGAAAGATATCAGTTAAACAAAGAACTCGCACAAATGCTCAAAGGCGGAGTCATTATGGATGTTACAACTCCTGAACAGGCAGTCATCGCTCAGAATGCCGGTGCCTGCGCTGTTATGGCTCTTGAACGCATACCGGCTGACATAAGAGCTGCTGGCGGTGTTTCAAGAATGAGTGATCCGGCAATGATACGCTCAATTCAGGAAGCTGTAAGCATACCTGTTATGGCAAAATGCCGCATAGGTCACTTCGTTGAAGCTCAGATACTTGAAGCTATTGAGATAGACTACATAGACGAAAGCGAAGTACTCTCCCCTGCTGACGATGTTTACCACGTTGACAAGAGACAATTCCGTGTGCCTTTTGTATGCGGAGCAAGAGACCTTGGTGAAGCGCTTCGCCGTATTGCTGAAGGTGCTTCAATGATACGAACAAAAGGCGAACCTGGTACAGGCGATATAGTACAGGCTGTAAGACATATGCGTATGATGAATTCTCAGATACGCCACGCTGTTTCTCTCAGTGAGGACGAACTCTATGAAGAAGCAAAAAAACTTCAGGTACCGTTTGAACTGCTCAAACAGGTACACGACAGTGGCAGACTTCCAGTCGTGAATTTTGCTGCCGGCGGTGTTGCAACTCCGGCTGATGCGGCTCTTATGATGCAGCTTGGCGCTGAAGGAGTATTTGTCGGCTCAGGTATATTCAAATCCGGCGATCCGGTAAAACGTGCTTCTGCTATCGTACAGGCTGTTACTAATTACAAAGACGCTAAACTCATAGCAGAACTTTCATCCGGACTCGGCGAAGCGATGGTGGGTATCAACGAAAATGAAATAAAACTCATCATGGAAGAAAGAGGTATATGATGCGTATCGGTGTACTTGCCGTACAGGGAGCTTTTGCTGAACATTCAGCAAAGCTCCGTGGGCTCGGCGCTGAAACTTTTGAAATACGTCAGAAAAATGATATCATGGAAAGTTTTGACGGTCTGATACTTCCCGGCGGTGAAAGCACAGCTATGCGTAAGCTCCTCAAAGAACTTGACCTGTATGCTCCTTTAAAAGATATGATACTTAACGGTATGCCGGTCTTTGGCACTTGTGCTGGAATGATACTTCTTGCGAGCAATATCGCAGGCGGTGAAGCTCCTTGCTTTGGCACGTTGGATATTACTGTAAAAAGGAACGCTTACGGCAGACAGCTTGGAAGTTTTCGCTGTATTGAAAAATTCGCAGGAAAAGATATAGAAATGCCTTTCATCCGTGCGCCGTATGCTGAACGTACCGGAGATGATGTCATTGTCCTTTCCGAGCATGAAAACAGGATCGTCGCCGTAAGACAGGCTAATCAGCTTGCGGCTGCTTTTCATCCTGAGCTTACTGAGGATGCAACAGTTTACAGATACTTCTTTGAAATGATCCAGAATCACAGCTGAATATAAGGTGAAGAAAATGTACATAGAGATAAACCGTGAGAACGGTGAAGCTGCATATATGCAGATATATTTTGAAATACGCAGAAGAATACTCTCCGGAGCTTTCGTATACGGCTCAAAACTGCCGTCAAAGCGTGAGCTGGCAAAAGACTGCTTTGTAAGCGTTATAACTGTTGAACACGCTTATCAGCTCCTTTGCGAGGAGGGCTACTGTGAAATGCGTCCAAGAAGCGGATGCTATGTGAAATACTCCTCTGAAAGCTTTTTCACAGTTTCTGCAACTCAGGGAAATGAGTATCCTATCAATAATGACACCGTTCAGCATAATGAGAATATTCCTTTTTCATCTATTGCTGCCATGCTCAGAAAGGTCATTCTCGACTACGGTGAAAGAATACTTATGAAGTCACCTAACAACGGCTCTCAGCAGCTCCGTGATGCAATTTGCCGCTATCTTTCAAGATGCCGTAATATCACGGTATCAAGCCGGCAGATAGTTATAGGTTCAGGTGCTGAATATCTCTACGGCATTTGTATACAGATGCTCGGCAGGGATAAAACCATTGCACTTGAATCCCCTTCTTATGAAAAAATCAAAGCTGTTTATACCGCTAACGGTGCTGTATGCGATATGCTTGATATGGACAGCGAAGGTATCCGTCCTGAAGAACTTGAACGCACAAACGCTGAGATACTCCACGTTACGCCGTTCAACAGCTTTCCAAGCAATGTTACCGCTTCGACTGAGCGCAGAGCTACATACCTTGACTGGGCTGACAAAAGAAACGCTGTTATTATTGAAGATGATTACGATTCTGAATTCACACTAAACGGGAAAGCTCCGCAGACATTATTCGCTCAGACCACAAATGATAATGTAATTTATCTCAATACATTTTCTAAAACTATAGCTCCGTCTATTCGTGTCGGATATATGCTCCTGCCGGAAAGTCTGCTGACGGTCTACGAAAAAACAGTAGGCTTCTATTCATGCACTGTTCCTATGCTTGAACAGTTTTTCCTCGCAGAATGGCTGGACAGCGGTGAATTTGAACGCACGATAAACCGCATCAGAAACGGATCATAATTAACGCTGTAAGCTGAAAAAATGCACAGACTTTCAAAGTCCGTGCATTTTTTATATGTATTTATTCAGATATTTCTCAGCCGATACAACGGCATTTGCTCCGTCAGCAGCAGCGGTTATTACCTGACGCACTTCTTTTGTACGTACATCTCCTGCTGCAAATAAGCCGTTTGCAGATGTTATGCATCTCTCATCTGCTATCACATAGCCGTTTTCATCAAGCTCTGCTATCTCTTTGAGAATCGCTGTATTCGGCACTGAGCCGACTGCTGCGAATATTCCGTCAGCTTCTATAGCTCTTTCTGCACCGTTCTGTTTCACCTTTAAGCCTGTTACAGCTTCATCGCCCGTTATCTCAACAGGTACAGCATTGAGTACAAACTCTACATTTTTACACTCGCTTACTTTTTCCGTAAGCGAATTATTTGCACGGAAGCTGTCACGGCGATGTACGACATACACCTTTTCAGCCATTTTTGCAAGGTACAAAGCATCAGAAAGCGCAGTATCACCGCCTCCGATGACTGCTATGTTTTTTTCTCTGAAAAATTCTCCGTCGCAAAGCGCACAGTAGGACACTCCCCTGCCTGCAAATTCTGCTTCTCCGGGGATTCCAAGCTTTTTCGGAGCAGCTCCGGCTGCGTATATAACTGTTTTGGACTTGATGATATCACCGTCAGATGTTTCAATCCTCCAGCCGCCGGAAAATGCTGAAAGTCCTGTAACCTCACATTCGATAAACTCAGTTCCAAGCATCTCTGCGTGTTCACGGAACTTTTCTCCCAGCGAAAATCCGTCTGTACCGTAATACCCTAAATAGTTATCTACACGCTCGGTATAGGCTATTTGTCCTGTACCCATGTACTCCTTTTCAATAACCGCAAATCTAAGACCTGCTCTTGCTGCGTATACTGCCGCAGACAAGCCCGCAGGTCCGCTGCCGATAATTATAACATCGTACATATATCAGTCCTGCTCTATTACAAGCTCTTCCTTCTCAGCCTTGTCGCCTTCGATATGGAAGGAGTTCAGTACAGGCTCATCGTCCATAAGTGAAAGTATCATATAGCTTGCACTGCTGTCGTAGGCAAGTCTTTTATCCTCGTCGGACGGGCGTGAAGGTGAAACAGGGTGAGAATGCCAGTTGCCAAGAGGAACAAGTCCGTTTGCTCTCATATCCTTTATAGCCATTAACTGCTCTTTCGGATCAAGAGTGAAATGCTCCTCGGCGTGGTCAACATTCGTAAGGATGTATACTTTTTTTATTATCTTGTCATTGCCTGAGATCTCACCGGCTACAAGTCCGCAAGCTTCGACCGGAGCTTCATTCTTAGCATGAGCAAGTATCTTTTCGTAGTCGCTTCTGTTAAGCTTTATCATAAACCAACACCGTCACATTCTGCCTGCTCATAGTCGATAAGCTCTGTTATTGTCGGGTTATCACCGCATACAGCACAGTTATGTGTATCGCTCGGAAGCTTTACCTTTCTGAACTGCATTTTAAGTGCATCATATGTAAGGAGATAACCTGTAAGAAGGTCGCCTACTCCAAGAATGTACTTGACAGCCTCCATTGCCTGTAAACTGCCTATTACTCCGCCCATTGCGCCGATAACTCCAGCCTGCTTGCAGGTCGGTACTGCATCCTTCGGAGGCGGTTCTTTGAATACGCATCTGTAGCATGGACCTTCTCCCGGAACATATGTCATGAGCTGTCCCTGAAAACGTATTATACCAGCGTGTGAGAACGGCTTCTTTGCCATTACGCAGGCATCGTTTATCAGGAATTTTGCCGGGAAATTGTCTGTACCGTCAATTATAAAATCATAGTCCTTGATTATATCGAGGATATTCTCACTTGTAATGAACTCGTGATATGTTATAACTTTGACATCCGGATTCATAGCCTCCATGGTCTCCTTAGCGGATTCTACCTTCGGCTTGCCTACATCCTTGGTCTGGTGTATTATCTGTCTCTGAAGATTAGAGAGGTCAACCTCGTCTGCATCTGCAATACCTATCGTACCTACTCCGGCAGCAGCAAGATACATCGCTGTCGGTGCGCCAAGTCCGCCTGCGCCGATTATGAGCACTTTTGCGTTAAGGAGCTTCTTCTGTCCCTTTGCGCCGACTTCCTTGAGTATGATATGACGGGAATAACGCTCTACCTGTTCATTTGTAAATGCCATTACTGACCGCCTCCCATAAAGTACAGAAATTCTACAGAATCACCGTCGTGAAGAACTGCTTCTTCAAACTGGCTGTTCTCAACGAAATCATCATTGATAGTAACAGTCACGTACTGCGGTGTTTCAACCTTTTCATCTATTACGAGCTGTGCAACGGTAAGACCGTCGTTTACTTCCTTTTTTACTCCTGCAACAGTTATTGTCATTGGTATCTTCTCCTTATAAAATCTGGTCTATCAGCGCAGTTATATCATCTTTTTTTACTGCGCCTCTCAGCCTTGATACCTCCTGTCCCTTATCAAACAGGATAAGGGTAGGAGCAGCCAAGATATTATATCTCTCAACAAGCTCTTTTTCAAAATTTGTATTTATCTTTACGAGCTTTACCTTATTCTCATATTCATTTTCAAGCTTACTTAATATCGGCGACATCCTTTTGCACGGTATGCAGCTGTCTGAATAGAAATCTGCAAGTACCGGAAGATCTGATGCCAGTACCTCATTATCAAATTCAGCTGTACTGATCTTTGCTGGCATATCAGTCACCGACTTTCTGTACTATAAGCTCAAATGTACCGTCGCCGTTATCTGTAAGGCTAAGTACCTTGTGACCTTCTTCCTTTATGCTCTTCGGAACGTTATTTACCGGCTCTCCGTCATTGAGTCTTATGGAGAGAATATCGCCGTCATCAAGTTCTTCAAGAGCGATCTTTGCCTTTACAAAGGTTATCGGACAATTTACATCTGTGATATCCACTGTGTCTGTAATATTATACTCTGCCATATTCATCCAACCTTTCCTTTTATCAGAGATCTCCTGCCGCTTGCCTGAAATCTTCGATAATATCATCAATATCCTCTATTCCAACGCTTATGCGTATCGTATCATCGTATACTCCTGCGCTTATACGCTGCGCCTCCGTACTGTGAGTATATATCGTACTCGCAGGGTGTATCAGCAATGTGCGGACATCGCCTATATTAGTGGCTGTACACGCAAATTCAATACTGTTTATAAGCTTGAATGCCTTTTCTTTGCTTCCGGCTCTGATAGTTACTATCGCTCCGCCTTTTCCTGAAAGCTCTTTCTGTACAAGCTCATAATAAGGCGAAGATTCAAGTCCGGGATAATTTACTTTTATATTGTCAAGTCCTTCAAGAAATTCTGCAAGCTTCAATGCATTTTCGCAGCATCGTTCCATGCGAAGTCCGAGCGTATCAAGTCCGACAAGATTCATAAACGCATTGAACGGTGAAAGACAGCTTCCCATATTTCTCCATATGCCGTTCCTTAGCTTTGACAGGAATGCAAAAGGTCCGAATTTGATATAGTCCCTGAAACCTGGATATCTCTCTGTGTCCCATTTGAATCTGCCGCTGTCAATAATTACGCCGCTTATGGAATTTCCTCCGCCGTTGATATACTTTGACGATGAATGTACAACTATATCTGCTCCGTATTTTATCGGATTCACAAGATACGGCGTTGCTGTGGTACTGTCGGTTATAAGCGGTACATTTCTTTCCCTGCAGGCTTTTGAAACGCTTTCTATATCAACTACATCAAGCTTAGGATTGCCTATAAGCTCTGTAAATACTGCTTTTGTATTCTCATTTATAGCTTTGCTGACATTCTCATACGTTATCGCATCAAGGAAATGTGCTGTTATACCAAAGGCTTTAAGGTCATTGAAAAGCTCGATCGTACCGCCGAAAAGTCCGGTACTTACAATTATTTCATCGCCTGTGCTGAGTATATTCAGAAGAACGGACGTTATCGCTGCCATTCCCGATGAACACGCAACTGCTCCAATTCCGCCTTCAAGTGCAGCTATTCTGTTTTCAAATGCGCTTACCGTAGGATTGCCTACTCTTGAATATGAGAAGCCTGCTGCTTTGTTGTTGAATATCTTTTCAAGCTTTTCTGCTGAATCATATGCAAATGCACTCACTTGATATATCGGCGGCAATGTTGCTCCGGAATCGTTTCCGGCAGGATCTGCGTTATGAAGCAGAAATGTATTAAATTTCATTGTGTATCACCACGCTTTATTCAAAATAGCAGGACAGCTTACGCCGCCCTGCATATGATTCGGTTTATGCAAGTGTTCTTATACCCTGTACAAGTCTGTCTATATCGCTGAATGAATTATAAAGCGCAAGTGTCGGGCGAACTGTGCCTTCAAGTCCGAAATGACGAAGTATTGGCTGAGCACAGTGATGTCCTGTACGGACTGCTATGCCAAGCTCATTAAGGCGCTGACCTACAGATTCGTTGTCCACGCCGTCAAGCACAAATGAAAGCACACTTGCTTTATTTGTAGCTGTACCTATAAGGTGAAGTCCGTTTATCTTCTGCATTTCCTTCATAGCGTATACTAAAAGTTCATGCTCATGACGGTTGACTTCTGACATACCGATAGAATTAAGATATTCAAGAGCTGCTCCAAGTCCTACTGCATCTGCAATACTTCCTGTGCCTGCTTCAAATTTGTTCGGAGCCGGATTATAGATAGTACGCTCAAATGTAACGTCCTTTATCATATTTCCGCCGCCGTGATATGGTCTTGCAGCTTCAAGAACGTCTGACTTGCCGTATACTGCACCGATTCCTGTAGGAGCAAATATCTTGTGTCCTGAGAACACGAAGAAGTCTGTATCAAGAGCTGTAACGTTTACAGGGATATGTGCTACAGACTGCGCTCCGTCAATAAGTATGCGTACTCCGTGAGCGTGTGCTATGGCTACAAGTTCCTCGATAGGAGTTACAGTGCCTAATGCGTTTGAAACATGAGTTGCTGATACGAACTTTGTTCTCTTTGTGAAGAGTTTCTCGTACTCAGATATTATGAGCTGTCCGCTCTTGTCAACAGGAACTACCTTGATGACTGCTCCTGTTTCCTCGCAGATAAGCTGCCACGGAACGATATTAGCGTGATGCTCAAGCATTGTGAGGATTATCTCATCGCCTGGTTTAAGCATTGGCTTTACATAAGCATTTGCAACAAGGTTTATAGCCTCTGTTGTACCTCTTACGAATACGATATTGTCCTTTGAAGGTGCTCCGAGGAAGTCGGCTGTTATCTGTCTTGCATTCTCATATGCGTCTGTTGAACGTGCTGCAAGCTCATGTGCTCCTCTGTGGACATTTGAGTTCTCGTGGGTATAATAGTAGCTGAGTCTGTCGATGACCTGCTGAGGACGCTGTGTAGTAGCACCGTTATCGAGCCATACAAGGTCATGTCCGTTTATTTTCTCGCTTAAAATAGGGAAATCGTTTCTTATCTGAGCAAGTGTCTTTGTTCCGATTATGATATTGCTGTCAGATTTAGCTGTCGGTACTGCCGGAGCTGCTGACTGCTGTGTATTCTTAGGAGCATAGCTGTCAGATTGTCCCTGAGAAAGTACAACAGGTGAATATCCGCCTGAAACAGGCTGTTCCTGCGGTGCGGTATATGCATCGTATGAACCGTACTGCTGAGCTGCGCCGGTATAAGGTGATGCACCGTATTCATCAGCTATCTTTTCATATTCAGATACGCTTCCGTAACCGCCGCTGTACTCATTAGCTATACGCTCATATTCGGACACTCCGCCGTAACCGCTGAAAGACTGTTCAGCAGATGACACATAGTTAGTACCGCCGCCAAATGATACTGCCTTTGCAGCAGCATCATTTACAACGGAAGTATCTCCGCTTACGGCAAGAGCCTCTATGCCCTTTGCACAGCGTTCAGCATCAAAGTCAGGGAACAATGAATTAGCAAGGTTCTCAAGCTCAGATTCAGAAGGTATGCCGTAATTAGTCGTAGTCATAGTACTCACCTACCTCGACATCCTCAAGAACAGCGATAGCGTCGTCTGAGAGTATAGCTGCCGAGCAGTAGAGTGAAAGAAGATAAGAAGCTACGCCCTTATCGTCAATACCTCTGAAACGAACGGAGAGTCCTCTTGACTGTTCATTCTTCAGGTTGCGCTGGAAAAGTCCGATAACGCCTCTCTTAGCTTCACCGGTACGAACAAGAAGGATGTTTGTCTTGCCGCTCTTGCTCTTAGGGTTTTTAAGTCCGTCAACAAGGAGTTTGTCTGTAGGAATAATAGGGATTCCACGCCAGCAAATGAATGTGCCTCCTGCGATGTTAGCAGTTACAGGCGGTACTCCTCTCTTTGTGCATTCTCTCTCGAAAGCAGCGATAGCTCTTGGATGTGCAAGGAAGAATGATGGTTCTTTCCAAACCTTTGTAATAAGTTCGTCCAAATCATCCGGAGTTGGTGCGCCGTTTCTTGTCTGTATCCTCTGTGAATCAGGAACATTCTTTAAAAGACCATAGTCATCGTTGTTAATGAGCTGGCTCTCCTGACGCTCACGAAGGCTCTCGATAGCAAGGTCGAGCTGTTCCTTTACCTGATCGTATGGTGAACCGTAAACGTCTGCAACTGCTGTATCTACGTTGATAATTGTAGAAATTGAAGCAAGCTGAAGCTCTCTTGGCTCTTCCTCATACTCAACAAAGCCCTGTGGGATGATATCGGACTTCTTTTCTACGCTGCAAAGAACGTCAAGAGGAGTTTCGCCCTCTTTTACCTTATTTATTCTGTAAATACCTGAATCAAGTCCCTTGAATTCAAGCACCTTGGTGATCCACTTTGGTGTCAGTGCGCCGTACTGAGGTCTGGTCTTATTGACATCAGCAAGATTATAAGCTGCCTTTTTACCAAGAGCAACTATCTTATCATTTGTGTTTTCTTTAGACATAATCGTCTACCTCCTGTAAGAAATATGTATTATAGAAAGAGAAGTTTATTCTCCTCGATAATCAATATACCGGGAAATCCTTGTCAACTTCCCTTGCCCATGCGTTTGTGCCGCCTTTAAGATTGTACAGCGGACCTGTATAGCCTGCTTCACGGAGCGTATTTACGGCAAGTATGCTTCGCTTACCCTCCTTGCAGACAAACACTGTATCAACTGTATCATCAAGCTCTTTCTGTCGCCTTTCAAGCTGTCCGATAGGAATTACCTTTGCTTCCGGAAATTTTGCTATAGCTCTTTCGTGAGGCTCACGCACATCAATGATAGTGATCTTATCACCCTCATCAATACGTCTTTTAAGCTCCTTTGGCTCAATTCCCTCTACTTCGGATTCTTCTTCTTTCTGCTGAGTAAGTCCGCAGAAATCCTCATAATCAAAATCCTCTATCTCTGTGATAGTGCGGTTCTTTCCGCAGATAGGACAATTGTCATTCTTATGTATTTTAAGTTCTCTCCATTTGAGATTCCATGCATCAAATGCGACTACCCTGCCAATGAGGTTCTTACCGCCGCCAACTATGAGCTTTATTACTTCATTTGCCTGTAAAGTTCCTATAACGCCGGGAAGTACTCCGACTACTCCGCCCATTGCACAGGACGGAACAAGTCCTGCCGGCGGTGGTGCCGGATACATACATCTGAAGCAAGGACCATGCTCTGCATAGTATACCGAGACCTGTCCCTCAAACTGGTACATCGCACCAAATACATCAGGCTTTCCAAGAAGCGCACAGGTATCATTTACAAGGTAACGTGTCGGATAGTTGTCAGATGCATCTGCAACAACGTCATATTCGGAAATGATATTCTCAGCATTTTCAGCTGTAAGGCGCATATTGTAAGTCTCTACCTTTACAAGCGGATTTATCTGCTTGATACTGTCCTTAGCGGAGGCTACCTTTGGTCTGCCGATATCTCTCGTGCCGTGTATCACCTGACGCTGGAGGTTGGATTCCTCAACTTCGTCATTGTCGATGATACCGATAGTTCCGACTCCTGCTGCTGCGAGGTACTGTGCGAGCGGAGTTCCAAGACCGCCTGCGCCAACTATAAGCACTTTTGCAGCTTTAAGTCTCCTCTGACCTTTTACGCCTATCTCCTGTAAAAGAAGATGCCGGCTGTAGCGGGTTATCTCGCTGTTTGTCAGTTTATCGCCTTTTCTGTCGCCTATGACGCTTTCATTTCCTGAACCGCCTGCGATAGCCGGTATAAGTATTACCTCATCACCGTTTTTTATTTCTGTATCGAAACCATTAAGGTCTCTGATATTGTCGTCGTTTACAAAAACATTTATAAAAGCTCTGAGCTGTCCGTTTTCGTCAAAGAGAGCTTTTTTTGTTTCGGG
>DEBW01000034.1:11419-23876 GCA_002348905.1 Ruminococcus flavefaciens
GGATACTCCTCTGAAAGAAGTGTGAGAACTTCTCCGACAGTGTTTCCGTCAAGCTCTATCTCTGATCTGTGTTCTGTAAAAAGTCTCAGAGTTGTTGGTATAACAACCGTAACTGCCATTATATTCCTCCTGACTGCAAGATGTGGTACGATTTACTTATTAATCACATCTATTAAATATGATTTGAGATATAACTTCAGCGTATATTATAATAACATATTAGGAATTAAACGTCAATGGGTTTTATGCGAAAAACAGCCGGATTCCTAATAGTATTTTTCTATACTAAAGTGGTGTAGTAATAAATTTTGCCTATCTCATATTATATAAAACCAGTCGTTATCCTCTTCAATTTCTATTCGTTCTATAGGCTTTGAAGCATCGTAATTGTACCTCAGTTCCTGATTTTTTACACTTACCTTTGCTCCGTCCGGAACAGATCGTGTGATAAAAGCATTGCCTCCTATCACTACATCTTTTCCTATGACAGTATCTCCGCCAAGAATAGATGCTCCTGAATATATCGTAACGTTGTCCTCAATGGTAGGATGACGCTTTTTGCTTTTCAGTGCCTGTCCTCCTCTTGTGGAAAGAGCGCCGAGTGTAACTCCCTGATATATCTTTACATTGTTTCCTATCACAGTAGTCTCACCGATAACGATACCTGTTCCGTGGTCTATGAAGAAATACTTTCCTATAGAAGCTCCGGGATGAATGTCGATACCAGTTTCGCTGTGAGCATACTCTGTCATCATTCGTGGTATGACCGGCACATTTAGCAGGAAAAGTTCATGGGCTATCCTGTTTATGAGGATTGCGAAAAGTCCCGGATACGAATAAATTATCTCGTCTTTGCTGAATGCGGCAGGATCTCCGTCATAGGCAGCCTGCACATCTGTGAGAATATACTCTCTTATCTTGCCGATACGCTTTACAAACTCAAGAGATAATCTCTCAGCTTCTTTTAAAACGTCTGCGCTGTTCTCGTATTCATCGCTCAGCACAATTGATATCTGTTTGGTAAGCTTGAATACGATATCCTCCAAAAGCATCGAAAGATTGTTCCTGAGGGTATAGACCTTTATCGAACGGTTTCTGAAATATCCCGGAAATATCACTTTCCTCAGACTTGTAAGTATGTCGATTATCACATCTTTATCCGGATGATTGAAAATCTTATCTCCGTCTGAGTTCTTTTCTTCACTCTGCTCTGCAATAATGTCGTTGACTATTTCACTGATACTTTCCTCAACGTTACTCAATTTGCATCTCTCCTTTTATCATGATACTTATTCTGAACATATAATCTATATTTCCTATCACAATACTAAGTTTAACATAAACAAAATCATTTTTCAAGTACTATTGATATAATATTTTTCTATTATTGGTAATCGAGCCAGTTAATCAGAGTTGTTATAAGCCGTATTATCGCATCAAAAAGCCGGTGTGCCCTTTAAGGTACACCGGCTTTATATCATACAGAAACAGAGATAAGGCTCTCGACTGCTTCAAAAATTCTGTGTGCAATATAGGAATTATTCATTGTGTAAAGGTGGATACCGTCAACGCCGTCAGCTATAAGGTCGGTTATCTGATCTATTGCATAGGCAATACCGGCATCTCTAAGCGCAGTTTCGTTATGCTCGTACTTTTCAAGCACACGTACAAACTTTTTCGGAAGCTCTACTCCGCAGAGTTTTACCATTCTTTCTATCTGACGCTTATTTGTCACAGGCATGATACCTGCTTCTATAGGTACATCAATACCTGTAGCATGAGCCTGCTCACGAAAGGCATAGAAATAGTCATTATCAAGGAAAAGCTGCGTTATCAGGTGGTCTGCACCACAGTCCACTTTATATTTCAGCCATTTCAGTTCATCTTCTGCACTCCTGCTTTCCGGATGTATCTCCGGATAGCAGGCTGCAATAATATTGAAGTCATAATTCTCCCTGATGAACTGAATCAGGTCGCTTGCATGACGGAACTCTCCGCATGAAGCTGTATCACTGTTTTTGTCGCCTCTCAGGGCAAGTATATTCTCTATACCACACTCATGCATACGGTCAAGTATCTCTCTTGCCTGCGCTCTTGTAAGATTTATACACGGCAGATGTGCAACGCTTTCAACTCCGTATCTGTTCTGGATATCAGACGCTATCTGTATGGTCTTGCAGTCGTTTTTTCCTCCGCCTGCACCATATGTCACGCTGATAAAATCCGGATGTATGTCAGAAAGCTGTTCAAGTGTCTGGTATATTACTTTTTCATCTGCCTCAGGCTTAGGCGGAAATACTTCCAGCGAAAAAACAGTTTTTTCCTCAAATAATTCAGCAGTTTTCATTTCTTACCTCTTTTGCTGCGTCCACGAGATTTTTAAGGCTCGGAACGGTCTCTTCATTTCCTCTTGTTTTAAGTCCGCAGTCAGGATTTATCCAAAGCTTTTCAGCCGGTATACGTGCTCTCATCTTAGCGACAGCATCCTTTATCTCATCCTTTGAAGGTACTCGTGGAGAGTGGATATCATATACTCCAGGGCCTACCTCTGTACGGAAGTTGTTTTCTTTCAGTACGTCAAGTATAGTAAGGTCTGAACGTGATGCTTCAAAAGTGATAACGTCAGCGTCCATATCGTCTATATCACGGATAATGTCAGCAAACTCGCTGTAGCACATATGTGTGTGTATCTGAGTTTCAGGCTTTACACCGCTGTGAACGTATCTGAATGCAGGAATTGCCCAGTCAAGATAATCCTCTCTCCAATCAGACTTTCTGAGCGGAAGCTTTTCACGAAGTGCTGCTTCATCTACCTGTATCACACTTATGCCGTTTGCTTCAAGGTCAAGCACTTCTTCACGTATAGCAAGTGCTATCTGTAATGCGCTCTCTTTAAGTGATATATCCTCACGAGGGAATGACCAGTTGAGGATAGTAACAGGGCCTGTAAGCATTCCCTTCATCGGCTTGTCAGTAAGGCTCTGAGCAAAAACAGACCATTTTACTGTCATCGGCTTTGCACGGGAGATATCTCCCCATACAACAGGCGGCTTTACACAGCGTGTACCATAGGACTGTACCCATGCTTTCTCTGTGAAGATATAACCGTCAAGGCACTCTCCGAAGTACTCGACCATGTCATTTCGCTCAAATTCGCCGTGTACCAGTACATCAAGACCGATCTCCTCCTGTAATGCTACGCAGTCAGCGATCTTTGCCTTGAGGAATTTCTCATAATCACTTTCTGATATCTCACCTGTACGGAATGCTTTTCTCTTGGATTTTACTTCAGCTGTCTGAGGGAAAGAACCTATTGTAGTAGTCGGGAACAGCGGCAGATTGAAACGTTCTTTCTGAATTTTCTCACGTTCTGCAAACTCCGGCAGTCTTACAAAGTCCTGCTCTGTAAGGTTTGCGACCTTCTCTCTTACAGCATCGTTTCTTCCTGAGCGAACCTCACTGTGAAGAGCTGTATTGCGGATATACTCGTCTGTCTCAGCCGGTGAACCGGATTCGAGTATCTTCTTTATCTCAGCAAGTTCACCGAGTTTTTCCTCAGCATATGCAAAGTGCTTTTTATAGCTGTCTGTAAGCTTTGTCTCGTTTGCAAGTGTGCATGGAACATGAAGAAGTGAGCATGATGTATTTATTACGATGTTATCAGTATGCTTTTTGAGTTCGTCAATTATCTTCAAAGTTGAAGCATAATTGTTTCTCCAGATGTTTTTGCCGTTTACAACTCCTGCAAATAAAACCTTTCCCTTTGGGAAACCGTTTGCTTTTACAAGTTCAAGTGACTTCTTGCCCTCGACAAAATCAAGTCCGATACCGTCAAAATCAAGACTTGTAAATTCTTTGTAGCAGTCACGAACATCACCGAAATATGTCTGTGCAAGTACTTTGACTATACCCTTATTGCTGAGTATCTTTTCATAAAGTGAAGTGAAAAGTGCAATATCCTCTGCGGTCATATCCTTTACAAGTGAAGGTTCGTCAAACTGTACCCACTCTGCGCCGAAACTGCTGAATTTAGCAAGAAGCTCTGAATAAGCTTCTGCGGTCTGCTGTACAAAGTCTGTAGCTTTTTTGCTGCCGACGTATCTTGCAAGTTTCAGGAAAGTATATGCGCCGATGATAACAGGCTTTGTTTTTGCTCCGTTTTCAAAAGCTTCGCTGAAAAGGTCGAATGGCTTTGTGCCGGCAAGACGTATCTCTGTTGTATCGTCTATCTCAGGCACCATGTAATGATAATTGGTATTGTACCACTTCTTCATCGCAAGTGCTTTAACGTCACCCTTTTCGCCCTGATATCCTCTTGCTGCTGCAAAGTATGTATCAAGCTCAGAAAGTCCGAGTGAAGTATATCTTGCAGGTACAGCATTCAGCAGGAATGCTGTGTCAAGTACGCCGTCATAAAACGAGAAATCATTTGAAGGTATAAAGTCAAGTCCGCTGTTCTTCTGGAGATTCAGATTGTATGAGCGTATCTCTTTTGCAGTATCCTCAAGCTCTGATAAAGTTATCTCTTTACGGAAGTATTTCTCGCTTGCGAATTTAAGTTCACGTAAATTGCCTATTCTTGGGTATCCGATAATTGATGTATTCATTTCCTATTCCTCCGGTGTAATTAGTATGCTTATATTATACCACAGTTTTCAGAAATGTGTTAATATCAAAAAGAAATGCTGTGCCATAGCTAAAAGCTATGTCAGGCGGAATAGTTTTCAATATACTGCTTCAGGTGTTCGAGATAGCGTTTAGTTATCTCATTCATAGGGCGGTCAGTCGTAATTATATAGCCTATTTCCATTTGCTCGTCGCTTTCAAGCGGTATCGAAACGATATTACTGCCGTTGAGGTCTTCGCTCAGTACACCGGAAGATATCGTGTAGCCGTCAAGTCCTATCAGCAGATTGAAAAGCGTTGCTCTGTCGGATACTACGATGTTTTTCGGACTTTCCGCCGTGATATGAAGCTCCTCTGCAAAATAAAAGGAGTTTTTCACTCCCTGATCGTATGTAAGGCGTGGAAATTCTTTAAGGTCGTCAAGTGTGACCTTTTCTCTGCCGACAAGAGGATTCCTTCTGCTTACAAAAACATGAGGCTTAGCTGTAAAGAGGGTTTCAAATTTAAGTTCCTCGTTCTGGAGAATGTGGCGTATAACTTCATGGTTAAAGCTGCTGAGGTACAAAACTCCGATATCGCTTCTATGTGTCCGGACATCTTCGATTATCTCCGCAGTTTTCAGTTCTCGCAGGGTAAACTCATATTTGTCTCTGCCGTATTCCCTGACGAGTTCAACAAACGCATTTACCACAAAGGCATAATGCTGAGATGATACCGCAAAGGCTCTGTTCGGCGGAGGAGCTGATTTATATTCGTTTTCAAGAAGCTCTGCCTGCTCAACTATCTGACGGGCATACGAAAGGAATCTTGTTCCTTCCTCTGAAAGATACACTCCCCTGTTGCTTCGGTTGAATATCGTTATGCCCATTTCCTTTTCAAGCTCTGCTACAGACTTTGAAAGGCTCGGCTGAGCGATAAAAAGGCGCTCTGCTGCCATAGTTATAGAGCCTGTCTCGGCTATCATTATAATGTATTTCAATTGCTGTAATGTCATATTTTTCTCCTTCTATTCTCTCTCATCGAACGCATTCGCTTTTTCAGTTTCTTTTATTATTATGCATAAAGTGCCTTTATACAACAATTATTAGGTTCAAAATCAATATCAAGCGACGTTTTTATATCATCATCAGTAAGGTCTTTCCAGCTTTCAAGTCTTACAAATGACTTTCCTTTTTCTGAAACTGTCTTATACACAGAAGAGCCATAGTCAATGTCCTCACCTTCAACAGGTGCGCCCTTTGAATATGTTACAGATACCGCATAATCACTCACTTCCAGCGGTGTATCAAGTTCAATGGTATGATATCCTTTATAATCAAGTACAGCCTCCTGCGAATACAGCAGCTCAGTAAAAGCCGGATCATATACCTCAATTTTTATGTCCTGCCTGTCAAAATCGTTATATGTTCCTATCGCTGCAAGAGTTCCTGACTTATGAAATACGTTGGCAGTTGTCGTGCTTTCTCCGGTTTCTATATATACTCCCTGTTCATTTCCGGCATCATACGAAAGAACTTCTGAATACTTATCCGTTACGGATTGGCTTACGGCATATTGAAGTGCTGTGCAGTAAGATACATAGTAAAATCCTACTGAACCAAACGAACTGTTATACGTTATCCACGCTCCGTCCTCAGAAGCAGGCTCATTGAAATACTCCTTCGGGAAGTGATCGTCCCAGCCTATGATGCAGATATCATGGTCAAAATCATCGCTGTGAGTATCATTCATGGTGTAATATCCGCCGTTCCAGCCCTTTTTATGGTCACGGTCCAGAGTGCCTACAGAAATGCCTCCTCTTCTGCGGATATTTTCTTTTATAGCATCACGGTCTTCTTGGTCGATTACTACAGAACTGTCGATAGCAAGTCCGTCAAATCCACTTGCCAGCCTTTCGGTTATCATCCACTGCCAGCCTCCAAGCTCTTTTTTATCTGCTCCGTCTTTGACAACAAAGCCTTCCTCATTTTCATCACCATAGACAAGTTCAAGCAGTTCAAGAGGTTCTATAGAAAGATATTTCCCGTTCTTTTTTGCGTATGCAGTTTCCATGCCTGCCACACCTGAATACAGCCAGCAAGTCCCGCCTTCCTGCGAACGCATCTGAAACTCCGGAAGCTCATCAGCAATATTATAGTATCCTTCTTCACCGTGAACATAATTATTCTTAGCTTCTGATGTTTCTTCTGTATCTGTAGATGATTCATCGTTCTCTGTCACAGATACCTGTCCAGATGAAACATCAGAAGCCTTTTCTCCGCATCCATACATCATAAGCATACATGAAACAAGCAAAGCTGATACAATATACTTTTTCATAGCGCCCTCCTTTATTATATAATTTATTCAACTATATCATATTTTTGTTATATTGTCAAGTAAGTCGTCATATTCAGTTGAAAATACTGTTGTGTATACATAAACAGCAAAAAGAAAAACCTCCCATGGTCATTTTTATACCATGAGAGGTCAAACGTATTAGCCATTTATTGCCTTTTCAAGCTTATCAAGTGCCTGTTCTATCAATGCTCTCGGAGAAGCCATTACTATCCGCTGATACTGCTCGGATGCAGTTCCGAATATATGCCCTGAATCGAGCCATAGTCCGGCTTTCTGAACGATAAGCTCATTGAGCTGTTTCCTGTCAAGCTTCAGTCCCGAAAAATCCAGCCATGCAAAATAAGTTCCTTCCGGTTCGATAAGACGTATCTGCGGAAGCTTTTCACTGAGAAATCCACGCAGAAAATCAAAATTTCCACGTATATACTCCCAGCTTTTTTCATGCCATTCCTGACCATGAAGATACGCTTCTTGCGTTGCAGCAATTCCCATTATGCTGAACTCAGTATATCCGCAGTTTACGACTTCACGCTTTAATCTGTGCCGTAGACTTCTGTCAGCTATCCATATATTCGATATCTGCAATCCGGCAAGATTGAACGTTTTACTTGCGGCTGTACATATTATAGTCCTGTCAGCAAGCTCCGGACAGGCTTGTGTGAATATCGTATGCCTGTACTCCGGAAAAACGAAGTCGCAGTGTATCTCGTCAGATATTATGATAACATCATGACGCTTGCATATCTCGCCAAGCCTTTGCAGCTCTTCAACTTTCCATACTCGTCCGACCGGATTATGCGGTGAGCAGAGTATGAAAAGCTTTACATCATTTTCAATTATCTTTTTCTCGAAATCTTCAAAATCTATCTCATAGTGACCGTTGATATTCACAAGCGGATTTTCAACCAGTTTCCGGCTGTTATTCTGTATCACCTCATAAAACGGATAGTAGACCGGCGTTTGTATCAGCACAGAATCTCCGGCGGATGTATAGGCTTTTATCGCCATTGCAAGTGCAAAGACAACTCCGGGAGTTTTCACAAGCCAGTTCTTCTCAGGATGCCAGCCAAAGTTAGTTCTGAACCAGTTTGCAGCAGCTTCGTAATAATCATCAAGAGACTGGCTATACCCGAATATACCATGCTTGACCACATTATGAAGTTTGTCAAGTATCTCCGGAGCTGTCGGAAAATCCATATCAGCTATCCAAAGAGGAAGAATATCTTTCCTGTAGCCTCTCTGTTCAGCCTGATCGTATTTAATGCAGTTTGTACCTCTGCGGTCAACTACAGTATCAAAATCATACACAGTCATTACTCCTCCAATGCCTGTTTAAGGTCGTTTATCAGGTCTTCGCAGTTCTCAAGACCTACCGACAGACGCAGAAGCGTATCAGTTATCCCAAGATGTTCACGCATTTCTTTCGGTACATCAGGATGTGTCTGCAATGCCGGATAGGTTATCAGCGATTCAGTTCCGCCAAGACTTTCAGCAAAAATGATTATCTTTACTTTTTTCAGCACTCTTTCCAGCGTTTCGATACTGTCAACTGTAAACGATATCATGCTTCCCGAACCTCTTGACTGAGCGATATTTATATCGTAGCCTTTATGTTCAGGAAGTCCGGGATAGTAAACGTGGTCTATCTTAGGATGAAATTTCAGAAATTCTACAATGCGTTTGGCATTTTCCTGCTGACGCTCCATACGTACTGCAAGTGTTTTTAGTCCACGCATTACGAGCCAGCTGTCAAAAGGTGCAAGAGAAGCTCCGGATGTTTTGGAGATAAGCTTTATTTTTTCTGCCAATCCTGCATTATTTGTACATACAAATCCTGATATCGTATCATTGTGTCCGGCAAGGAATTTGCTTCCGCTGTGCAATACTATGTCTGCGCCGAGTTCCAGCGGATTCTGAAAATAAGGAGAGAGAAACGTATTATCTACTATGAGAATAATACCTCTTTCATGAGCAAGCTTTGCAACAACCCGTATATCTGTGATATTCATCATCGGATTGCTTGGAGTTTCAATATATACCGCCTTTGTATCAGAGTTTATCAATGCCTTGATATTTTCTATATCAGAAGTATCTGCATAATGAACTTTTACACCGTTTTTATTGCTTATAACTCTGTGCAGGCGGATAACCCCGCCGTAAAGGTCTTCTGAACATATTATTTCAGACTCAGGCTCAAACAGTTCCATTACAGCGCTGACTGCTGCCATTCCGGAAGTGAATGCTGATGCGTATTCAGCTTTTTCCAGTGCGGCAACTACTTCTTCTGCACGCTGTCTTGTCGGATTTGATTCTCTTGTATAATCAAATCCGCTGTCATTATGTCCTGTTTTGATATGACTGAACGAAGCTGTCTGATATATCGGGAAGCTTATAGCTCTGTTCCCGTCACAAACTCCAGCACCGGGAATACCGTGTATACATCGTGTTTCAATATTAACGCTCAAATTTATCTCTCCTTAATCCATATATCGTTTAATTCCATGAACTGCTGCAAATACGGCAGATTCAGACTGCCTTCCAGCGGATAAGCTTCTTTTCTGCAAGGTCTGCCAACGCATTGAGTATAGTTATAACTATTCCTACGATAATGATACCTGCTAAAACTCTTGTATAATCAGCGTAATCGGAATACTTCTTTATGAAAAATCCTAAACCGCTCGTTGCACCTATCATCTCAGCCATGATAAGAACCATGAATATAGTTGAAAGCTGTATTTTCAGCGTTCCTACGATAGACGGTATGCTGTACGGAAGGATTATGTTGAACAGCATCGTGAACGTGTTGACATTCAGTACCTTTGCCGAATCAATTATTCGCTGATTCATCGCATTTACCCTGTTTATCATTCCGAGAAAAGTCGGCCAGAACATTCCGAAACCGATAACTGCAATAGATGCAGAAGTAAAGTTCGGAAGAAGTGCGATGAGATATGGTGTATACACCATCGGCGGTATCGGGCTGAGGACTTTTGCTATAGGTGTGAAGTCATCATTCAGTCTTTTGAACCAGCCGACTATCATTCCAAGGATATTTCCAAGTATCAAGGCTATCGAAAATCCTGCGGCAAGTATGAACAGCGAATGACCTATTCCTTGCAGTATAAGCTGACGGTCGTTCCAGAACACCTGAAAAACATTTTCAAGCGGCGGTGTAAATACAGGATTGCCCACATTCTTTATACGGAAAAGAAGCTCCCAAAGGCTGAACGCACTTAGTATCATAAGTGCGATATCCGGGTTGTTCTCACCTTTTTTCAATATCGTTTTTATTACAAAATATGCCCATATAACACCCATTGCTGCAAGATAAACACCTTTTTCAGATGTTTGTATCTGTCCCGGTACAAATGAAAGCACAACAGTCAATACTGCAAATAAAGTTATCAGTGCTGTTTTAAATACAACAGGTTTAAGAGCTGAGCCGGATACTTCCGGCGTTAAAGTTCTGGTATCTGTCATGCAGCAGTCCTCCTTATGTTCAGGTATCGTATTTGTCTGAAAATTCCTTTAATGATAAATAATCAGGATCGTCAGGATATTCTTCAAGAATATCATCAAGAGCATCACGGAATATCTCTGTATTGACATTTCCGCTTACATCTGCATCCTTGATAATGCCTTCACCGATAAGATATGATGAGAAATCAACTACACGCTGCTTTGCAGGTGACGGGCTGTAACGTGAAGCATAGTCTCCGTAAAGAGCTTCCTCAACATATTCCTTAGTCTGACCTGTCTGGTCTACCATGATATCAATAGCTTTATCGTGGTCATCAAGAATAAGCTTGTATGCTCTTATAAGTCCTCTGTGATATGCAACAAGTGCATCATATTTTTCATCTATAACTCTTGAATTTGTAGTCTGACGGCAGCATGGATAATATGGATCAATATCGCCGACCTTGATGCCGCACTCCAGACCGAAGTTTTTGGCAGTCTGTACACCGTCAGCTGTGATATATCCTACATCTACCTGTCCTTTTGATACTGCAAGTGCAATGGAAGTATCATCGTTAAGATAATCTATCTCGATGTCCTCCTCAGGAACTATTCCTATCTCACGGAGTTTTGCACGGATGATATTATCGCCTGTATAGCTTCTTGCAGATGCCCATTTCTTGCCTTTCCAGCCTGAAAGCTCTGCAAACTGTTCCTTATTCTCAGGCTTTGTTATGATAGCTCCGCCTTCCTGTGCTGAACCTCCGAATATAACAAGGTCTTGTCCCTCAGCTATGAACTGTAACTGGAGCGTGATGCCAACAGGTACGATATCTACTTTATCTTCTGTAAGAGCTGTAAGTGAGTCTGCAACGGACTGTATAACATTGCAGTTTACTGTTACGCCTTCTTCTTTGAAATATCCCTGATCGTAGGCTACTGTTGTAAGAGCAGACTTTATTGAGGACGGGAACCATGCTACTTCAAGAGTACCTACATTTTCCTTTTCTTCAACTGCTGCCTGAGATGAACCGCTTTCTTTAGGTGTGCTTGCTGTGCTTTGTTCAGCCTGCTGTCCGCAGGATGCAAGCAATACCAGCGGGAGTACGGCTGTTGATGCTGCAACAGCTATTCTTTTTGCAATATTTCTTATCTTTTCCATAAATATACCTCTCTCAATATCTCTCAAATCCAGAATTATGTAAAGAACTTGCTCCCATAGGAACAGCACAGACAAGGATGTTTTGCAGAATGTATGCATGAATATCTATGAGAACAAGTTCTATACTATCTTACTTACAGACTCTTGGAATCTGTTTCAGGAAGTCCTGTTATATAATGGTACGGGCTCTTTCCATACCACTGTTCCTGATACGGAAGCTTTGTATGCTCGGCAAGGTTCTTTGCATACGATGTATTTTTCAGTGTGCGCTCGATACGTCTTGCAAGCGAGTACGCACCAGCAAAGCCGAAATATGTGAATCTCTGTGCAAAAAGTGTAAGTGACGGTACGCCTGCCTTTACAAGCCATACACCTACAGACGGATGTGATATAGCAATATCAGGTTTCAGCTTGTAGACCATGTTGATAAGCTCGTTTGCCTGTGTGGATACAGAATTCTGTACATCGCCTATCTTTTCCTGTATCTCGCCAAAGAGCAGGTCACCGAACTCGTCATAGTTGAAGTTTCTGAATCCCACGACTTTCAAACCTATCTCGTCTGCAAGAAGTCCTGTTGCACCGATTCTGAGGAATCCGCCGCTGATAAGCACCTTTTTGCCCTCGATATTCTTTCGGATAGGTTCAAGAGCCTTGCGGAGCTTCTCCTCTTCATGCCTGAGAAGTAAGTCTGCCTCTTTTTCAAGTCCGAAAAATTCTGCTATAGCCTTTACGAACTTCTTTGTCTGCTCTGTACCTATCGGGATAGTCGGCAGAATGTACGGGATATTGAACTCACGTTTGAGATACTCAAGGAAGTAAACATCATGTACGTGGCAGAAGCTTACGTTCAGTGCAGCTTCCGTGATGAAT
>DEBW01000034.1:23923-32243 GCA_002348905.1 Ruminococcus flavefaciens
AAATATCTGTACATTGAGTCCGAGAGCTTCAAGCAGTCTGCGTATCTCCTTCTCGTCGCCAGGTCCTATAGACCATGCATTATAAAGGTTTACAGTACGTGCCTTTTTAGCTTCGTATGCCTTCTTCTTATCTTCATAGTTCGGATCATTTTTGCTGAAAGGAGTATAATCTATGTACTTCTTAGGCTCAAATCCGAATCTGTGAAGTATACCGTGGTAAACTACATCATATGCGGACGAGAATACCTTTGCACTGAATCCAGGACAGTGAAGCGGTACTACTGTTGCTGTGACTTCTTCCTGTGCATGATTTACAACGCTCTCGATATCGTCGCCGATTACGCCAGGCGCACAGGTATTGCAGACAAAGATAGCTGTCGGGTGGAAACGTCTGTCAGCTTCGATGATTGCTGCGTAAAGCTTGTCGTTACCACCGTTGATAACGTCATATTCGTCAAGATTGGTACTGAACCACCTTGCGCCTTCCATTTGTACGCCTCTGGCTGCACCGAACTGCTTGATGCTGAAATCAACACCGTGAGACTGTGAACCACATCCTACAGGGCCGTGCATTATAACTACAGAGTCCTTCGTTGAGAATGAGATAAGCGTTGATACGCCCATCTGACAGAACATAGCCTGTGTAAAGCTTCTGTCGCATCTTCCGAGACATCCGGCACATGAACCTTTTCTCAGGTCACTTGTACATCCGCCGAATGCGTAAGCTGTAGCTCGCTGTCTTTCTCTCGGATTAGGAACCTGAACATCAAAATTAACATCAAATTTCATTTATGTTTACCTCCCTGCTACTTGTCCTGTAATAAGGTCTTCCAGCAATGCAAGACCGCCGTTGAAGCCGGCATAAGTATGATTGATAATGATTCTGCTTATTACAGGGAATGCTGTATTCAGATAGTTTCCGCCGAGTACCTGTGCAAGCTTTCGGTCTATAGTGCTTCCGAGTACGAATACCGGTGAAAGTGTATCATAATATGTTTCCGAACGAAACTGCGGATTATTCTGAGTGATGTGCTGCTGTATCTTGAATGTATCTGTCTCGAATACAAGCTCCGGACGGTTTGAGAAATTCTCAGCATCAAAACGCTCCTGAATTGCTTTTTTCTGGTAATCCTTCAAATCGTCAGTGATGAAAATATACTCAGGCAGCCAGCCTATCTCATTGTCAAGATATAGCGCATACGGAAGCGCTTCTGTTGAGTTGTTGATAACTACAGCATAATTCTGGAAGTCTGTATCAGCTATGACATCGCTCGCACGGTCAACATACTGATAGTATCTGTATAACTCTCCTTCAAGAGCCTTTTCTGCAAACTCTTTATCTATGCCGAGCTTCTCAGCAATTTCAAGCACAAACTTTACTGTTGCCTGAGCGCCGACAGGAAGATTTGTCACATGGAAATCTATGCCATGCTTTGCTTTAGCTGCCTTTGCAGTCTTTTTAGCGTATAAAGGCGAGAAAAGTATGTTAAGAGATGCTTTGCCTGCATTTTTAACGTCCTCGATAGTCTGGTCAGGAGTAAAGAAGGTTGTAGCTTCAACTCCGATAAGTCTGAGGACACGGCGTATCTCTTCAAGGTCGCCTCTGAAAAACGGATCATACGCCGGTACAAGTCCGAGAAGGTTTACACGCTTAGGATCTTTCTCCTGCTGTACAGGGATGAACTGCTCGAAAAGTCCTTCCATTATCGCATCATAGCCTGCATATGAATTGCCCTTGAATCCGCCTGTATCAACAAATACAAGAGGAGATTCCGGCTTTTCGACCTCGCTGATGACGGACTCAACGTCATCACCTATAAGGTCTGTCATACAGCTTGTTACAACAACGAAAAGGTCGCCGTCCATAACGTCATATGCAGCTTCTATCTCTTTTTTAAGGCGCTCTGCACCGCCGAAAATTATCTCTCTTTCACTTACATTTGAGCTTGGAAGTGAAGCTCCGCCGCAGTAGCCGACTCCTAAGTATCCGCCGTAAGCATATGAATTTGTAAGCTGTCCGCCGCAGCCCTGTGCGCCGTGGATTATCGGGATAACACGAGGCAAAGAAGTCAGTGTTGCAAGCGCACC
This sequence comes from Ruminococcus flavefaciens, assembly GCA_002348905.1. Classification (GTDB taxonomy): domain Bacteria; phylum Bacillota; class Clostridia; order Oscillospirales; family Ruminococcaceae; genus Ruminococcus; species Ruminococcus flavefaciens_O. The sequence goes on from DEBW01000034.1 coordinate 26,012, forward strand.
GCCGAGCATACATGAAAATCTTGGTCTTTCAACAAATGACATAAAAACACTCCTCCTGATTATATCAATTCTTTTGGTTGGTCAAACAGAGCGGTACTGAGATAACGCTCGCCTGTATCCGGAAGAAGTACAACTACACGCTTATTCTCATTTTCTTTGCGCTTTGCTATCTGAATTGCTGCAAACAGTGCAGCTCCTGAGGATATTCCCACGAGAAGTCCCTCCAGTCTTGCAGCTTCACGGGCTGTTTCAAGAGCTTCCTTGTTCTTTACACGGTATATCTCATCAATTACGCTTCTGTCAAGTATATTGGGAACAAAGCCTGCTCCGATTCCCTGTATTGCGTGGCTTCCGGGAGCTTCACCTGATAATACAGATGAATCATAAGGCTCAACAGCAACTATCTTTACATCAGGATTTGCTTCTTTCAAAGCTCTGCCGACACCTGTTATTGTACCGCCTGAGCCAACTCCTCCTACGAAAAAATCGACCTTTCCGTCAGTATCACGGAGTATCTCCTGAGCTGTAGTCTTGCTGTGTATCTCAGGGTTGGCAGGATTATCGAACTGGTGAAGTATCAACGAATCCTCTATCAGTGAATTAAGTTCCTCAGCCTTTCTGATAGCGCCTTTCATTCCGTCTGCTGCCGGAGTAAGCACTATTTCTGCACCAAGCTGTGTAACGAGTTTTCTTCTCTCAACGGACATACTCTCAGGCATTGTAAGTATAAGATGATATCCCTTTACTGCTGCTACAAACGCAAGTCCGATACCGGTGTTGCCGCTTGTAGGCTCGATAAGAGTTGTTTCTGTTGTTATCTTTCCTTTCTGCTCTGCGTCCTCTATCATAGCAAGTGCTATCCTGTCCTTGACGCTTCCGAGAGGATTGAACGATTCTACCTTTGCCACGAGTTCAGCATGAAGTTTTCCTTCATATAGATGCTGAACCTGCACTAACGGTGTATTTCCAATAAGTTTTGTCAGATTTTCAGCAATATTTGCCATATCTCAGACCTCTTTCCTTTTATTTATTTTTTCTTGATATTGCAGTATCTTTTCAAGTATCATATCAACATCGGCATTCGGCATTTCAAAATACTTCTGCTTCTGATACTCAAAATATTTCTGCATACGACTGCCGATACGGGATGCGATGATGTACTGACATTCCCCTACTGCAAGCAGTCTTTCCTCAGCCGATTCATGCTGACCGGTACAGCTTCCGGCTCCGTTTTCAAATGAAACGATACCGTCCACTGACCATTTCTTATCCTCAGCTTGATAAATTATTATCTGCGGAGCTGAACCAAAATGAGAATTTACCTTCTCTCCGTCTGTTGTTGCTATCGCTACCTTATAAGCCATGCCCAACACCTTATTTTTCAGCTATAGCTTTCAGTATCTCAGAACGTGGCGTATCTGCATCCGCCTGACTGAAAGTGCTTCCGTCGATTATAACTGTAGTATCTGAAACGCTTGTTTTCAGACCTTTTGCAGATTCTCCAAGACCGTCTTTGCCGGATGTCGCAAATAAAACTATGTTCTTTCCCGAAAAGTCGTAGCTTTCGAGGAACGTATTCACAATATGCGGAGCAATTCCCCACCATACCGGAAATCCAAGATATATCTTTTCATACTCAGATACGTCAATATCGCCTTTCTTTATTTCCGGACGAGATGACGGAGTATGTGTTTCAACAAAGCTGCGTGACTGTTCGTTCTGCCAGTCAAGGTCTGCATTTGTGTACGGTACTTCCGGCTTTATCTCATAAAGCTCACTTCCTGAAAATTCTGCAAGTTCTTTTGCAGCAGCAGCGGTAACTCCGCTTGCACTGAAATATGCAACTAACTTTTTGGACATACTATTTTTCCTCCTTGAATATTGATATAGCCACTTAAAATTCTTTTTGCGTAGTAATCATATGTGTTTAGTATGTATTAAGTATATCATAGTTCCATTTGTTTGTCCAATTCTTCTTTTTTAGAATCAATTATCATAAAAAATGATTGTCTCCATAAAGAATTTATGCCTATAAATAAAAACAGTTCCCACGCCCGATAAACGTGAGAACTGTTTAACACAACTTATACTTACCTGTATTTCCGCTCAGGATATTCCGCATAGTACGCTTTTTTGTCGATATACATTCTTTCGTCTGCGATCCTCATTGCTGTAAGGATGTCACTGTTTTTTTCAGCAAAACTATATCCTACGGCAAAATGCACATCCGCAAATGAATCTGCTTTCATCCTGAGCTGCTGAAGTCTCGCCCTGATAGCATCTTCGCTTATTTCAGTGGCTATCAGCATAAATTCATCTCCGCCTGCACGATATACCTCACAGTCAAAGAAAACCTGACTTATTATTGCTGAAGCTATGCGAAGGATACGGTCTCCGGAACTATGTCCTTTTTCATCATTCACACGCTTCAAGCCGTTCAAATCTGCAAACACTACCGCATACGGCACTGTTATCTCAGTTTTTCCGCTGAGAATGGAATTTACTGTGCTATTCATCGCATTACGGTTCTTGCATCCCGTCAGCATATCCGTCGAACTAAGTATCTCAAGCTTCTGCATAAGCTGATAGTTTGCTATCTCCGAGGCAATAAAAAATGTCGATAATTCAAGCGTTTCCTTTATTCTTACAGCATCCTCAGTCCTGAAATTAAAAGCAAACAAGTATCCCAGAGTATTGCTGTTATGCTTCAGCGGAAAAAGAACAAGACTGTTTACACCTGCTCTTACAAGTGACAAATGCCACTCCGGATTTATCGACGCAACCCATTTCCTGTCATTTTCATCCTTTATTATAGCACACGAGCTTCCTCCGATAGTTGCATCCAAGGTACTTACGATATTGTAAAAGCTTCCAGTTAAATAGTTGTCTATAGACCTCAGCTCACTTTCAGGGCTGATCGACTCACAAAAATTTACACACGTTTGCTTTTCCGGTTCGGTCAGAATGATACAGCACTGCTCTGCTCCGCACATATTTCTCAGGTCTTCGATTATCTCTCCGAAAACCTCACGGATATTGTCTTTATCTGCTCCACGCAGCTTGATGCAGTTTTCAATAACAGCAGATGCTGTATCTGCCGCAAGACTCGCCTGCTGCTCTGAATCAGCAAACGGCTTTACATCATAGGAATACAGGCAGTATCCAACGTTCTCTTTATCCGATTCAAGCGGAAGCAAAAACATATTCACCCATATTCCCATACGCTCTACGTTTAAATATGTATGAAGCTGCTCTCCAAGACAGGCTGAACGGTACATAAAGTCCTCGAAATTCTTGTCCTCCGGCAAATACTGTGCATACGGCGAATCCGGAATAAACGGGCGATGAAACGTATTTACCATATCATCACAATGAGCTTTATTTGCTGCGGCAATGCGGATATTTCCGTAACTTCCGTCCGCATATTTCTCAACTGAAATAATACAGGCTCTGCTTTTATGTTCTGAAAGCAAGTGCTCGAAATTCATTGTTAAAAACCTTCTTCCTTCAAAATAATTCTTCCCTCATTATGTCAATTTTCGCTGCACTTTAATATATAACTATATCCTTATATTTTTATTATATCACACTGTCTTATCTTTTTCAAGCACTATTTCAGTTTTAAAAAAATATGTTAAAATCAATGGGCGCACCCGAAAGTACGCCCGTTGAAGGTAATATGGAGGAGAATTCCTAATTACTGCTAATCAGCTTTTATTTTTTGAAAGTATTCTTTAACACTTCGGCATATTTATCGTCTGCGGAAACAGGATTGCTTCTGAGGAGGTAGTCTGTGTTGGATTTCAGTCCGATACCGATTCGCTCCTCGTCGGCATCGTTAACGTCCTGTACTGCGAAAATATAGTTTTTGTGAAGTTGGATATTGACCTCGTCTTTTTCATCCGTTGATTTATCAATGTCAACAATCAGGTGAATAAATTCTTTATCTTTATCAACGTTATAATGGATATCTCCATAATACACATCCATCACCCAGATCGAAAGTTCTGCTTTTCTTGCGTCCTTTCCTTCATAAGTAGTTATTCCCGCTACAACGCCCTCAAAAACGCAGTCCGCATCAGATAACAGCTCTTCGTAGTGAGATCTTTCAGCAATGTACTCAAGATAGCTTTCCATTGTCTCAAACGGGGTTAAAGTTGTGGAATTATAGGCATACATACCGAGAATAAGTGTAGCATCATTAGCATCTATCTTGTTATCCTTGTTTACATCAGCGGCTGTTTTTTCTGATGATGTAAGAGAAGATGTTCCGCCTGTTGAAAGCAGTGAATATTCGGCAAGTACACAGGTAGCATCTATAGCATCTATATGTTTGTCACCATTCATATCGCCAAGTGCAAGTTCAGCATAACTCGGCTTTGAATCATCTGTGTCCATTCCTGTCGTGGTAGTTACCTGAGTAGTAATAGACGTTGTTGCAGTTGTTACAGGTCTTGTAGTTGAAGTTGTAGAAGTGGTAGTTGTGGATTTTGTAGTAGTAGTAGTAGTAGTAGTTGTTGTTGTTGTTGAAGTTGCAGCAGTTGTGGCCGTAGTTGTACCGCTCTTTTTTCCGTCAAGCATAAATATATTGTCAATACGGGGGATATCCGCATCGTTAACTTTAAGATATTCAAAACCTATAGTTATTTCATCGCCGATTTCAAAGTTCTTAAGCTGATCTCTGATAGCATCGGAAAGATAACGATATTTTCCATGCTCCACTAATGTAATTGTGAAATCATTGATTTCTTCAACTGTATCAGTGAACATATCGCTGCTGCTATATTCTAATGTAGTAACAATAGCCTCGCTTGTTGTTACTGTAGTCGTCGTTGTGGAAGCAGACGTTGAACTTGCAAATGTTGAAGTAGTTAGTGACATTTCAGGTGTTATAGACGGAGTTCCAACATATACTTCATTATTCCAGTCAGAATCAACGGATATAGAACTTATAGTTTCATTTTTTTCTGCTTTTGAAAGCTGCTCAGCGTTCAAATCGCAGTATATAACTCCATAAAATGGATATTCGATACTTTCTGTAATATCTGCTCCGATATTTTCAAGGATAGGCGCTGAAAGCTCTTTTTTGCTTTTTTCATTCAACTCTTTTAATAGTTCATCATATTTGCTTGTAAAGTATTCGCTTTTTATTTGCATTTTCTCAATATCAGTATACTTTGAAGTGTCTATTTCAGAAAAATACTCCATAGTGAGTTCTTCTGCCTTTTTAATAGCTTCTTCATTTGCTTTGTCTGGTATACTCACATCATAATTGTAATTTATTCTTACTCTGACTTTTTCAGCACCTTTGTCAAACTCGGAACGGGTGTTGTCGGTTACAATTGCAGCATCTACACTCATCGGTACGACTGCTGCACAGGTGAACAGTGCCATTGAAGTGATAACCGCTAAAGCTTTTCTCGTTTTTTTCATAACGATTCCTCCTTTATTTGTTTTCAAATAGTATGCTTATTACTTCTGCTATATCAGACCTTCTGAAGTATACTATTTCTTGTTGGATAATAGGTTCTTCATATTTAAAATCTTCCGGCTTCCAAATTCTCAATTTTCTGCTCCTTTCGTCTGTATAACTATAGTTAAAAACAACAACATCATCAATTATAGGCATAACACAGTCCCGTGTCAACTTTATATATGCATCAGAATGTTCATAAGGTTTCAATACATCGAAATTTGTCAGTATTCCATCTTGTGATAAATCCTTGTTATAATTACCGGCAAAAAAGATATATTCGCAGTCGTCACTTATTCTACGGTCATGTTGATAAAATTCTGAAAACGAAAGTGGATAATAAAGCTTGATCGTACTCTTATCAGTTTCACCATAATATACATCATTTATAGTTGCTGTTACTACAGATACACGTTTAGGATCATATACTTTTCCATATTCATTTACATAGTAAAGTTCATATTCAGTTCTGTCAATGACTGTACCGCTAAAAACCAAATCTGTCTCGTTTATTGTCCGTTTTACATTCTGAGAATACAGATTATAATAACAGAATGTTTCATCTCTTATGTCAGTTTCTTTCCATATAGCATCTACTATGGCAGGAATATATACCTGTTTAGTAGTCTCCGCACAAGCTGTTGTGGTAACTGAGGGATCAACGGTTTGCATTGTGGCTGTACCTGTCTGCGTTGTATAACTCGTTACAGTTGTATTTGTAGTTTTACGTGTCGAAGCCGTAGTTGTATCCCCTGGGTG
>DEBW01000034.1:32487-33813 GCA_002348905.1 Ruminococcus flavefaciens
CATTGTTCTGCTCGAAACATAGGTTTGTGATGTTAACAGCCTCGTTATTACTGTTGTCGGTGATGAAGTCACGACAGTCTGTTCGGTAGTAACAGATGTGTCTGAAGATACTGCGGAAGTCTTTTTTTCGGATGTACCAGCCAGTGCAGAAGTTACGGATGTAATACTGCTCTGTGATGATACGGACTGTATCGTAGTTTCAGTCTGAGTTGTTTTGCTGGTAACAGCCGGAGTTGTCTTTGTCGCTGGCTCAGTATTCACTTGGGTTGTGCTTAAAGAAGTTTCAGTTATGATGCCGCTCTGCTCCGGAGTAGGCTTTTTGGGAGCTTTCAACGCATTTGTGAAAAGTCCCAGCGCAAGAACTGCCGCTGCTCCTGATACTATAGCTGTCGTTTTTTTTAATATAAGCTTTCTTTGTTGCTTTTGTTTTTCATATTCGTCCCGTCTTGCAAGGACTCTTTGAAACATTTCGTCATATGTCTTCATAATCAAAGCCATTCCTTTCAAGCTGAGTTCTGAGCGTCTTTTTGGCGTTATATAACAGGTTTTCTATCTGACGCTTATTCTTTTTCATTATATCTCCGGCTTCATCATTGCTGAATCCCTCAAAGAATATCAGGTATAATATCTGCTGATACTCTGGTTTAAGTGAACTTATCGTCTTATGGAGCATTATTTTCTGCTCATTGCATATATATGATCTCTCCAGCTCATTTTCGTCAGCCAAGTCGTTCTGAGCTTCGAGAGGAACAGTTTTAAATTTTGATTCTCGCCTTATATGATCTACGGCGATATGACGGGCAATTGAGTACAGCCACGTTTTAAATGAACATCTCCCCGAAAACTTCGGACGCTTTATCGCAAGTTCTGCGAAAGTATCTTCGGCAAGGCTTTCGGCTGTATGTATATTCTGAACATAACTGTTAAGGTATAATATCAAGCCGTCCTGATATGTGCATATCAGCTCATACAGTCCGAGATCATCACCTTCAAGGAAACGGCGGTAGCTACTTTCACCGTGATCCATTCGGCGTCCTCCTTTCTGTTTTCGTCCTTCACTAATTAGTCGTAAGAAATTATAAAAACTCTAAGCAGTTTAATATATTTTTATATTTTAACATAAAATTGCCTGGCATTTCAGATTTGGTAACCTCAGTTAACAAATACAAGAAAAAACATTGCAAGATCTGCCGCAGCAAGGTATAATAGAAAAGGCAATACTCCTATTTATAGTATGAGGTGATCGTTTATGAACAAAATTATTGATATTTCTCAGGAGGTATTCTCCTGCAATGTATTTCCCGGTGATCCTTCTCCGCAAAAAAA
>DEBW01000034.1:33871-34224 GCA_002348905.1 Ruminococcus flavefaciens
GATTTTTCGATGTGTGCTCATAATGGCACTCATATCGACGCTCCGTTTCACTTTCTAAACAACGGAAAGACCGTTGACGAAATGAAGCTTGACGCTTTTGTGGGAGATTGCTACGTTGCAAGACATACCGGTGACGTTACCGCTGAAAATGCTGCTGATATAATGAAAAAAGCTAAAGAAGCCGGTGCTCCTGAGCGTATACTCATCGCCGGAAAAGCCGTTGTTACTGCCGATGCTGCCCGTATTTTCAGAGATGCCGGCATAAAACTTATCGGCAACGAAAGTCAGACTATAGGTCCGGAGGACGCTCCTAAAGAAGTTCACCTTATCCTGCTCGGAGCTGAAATTGTACT
>DEBW01000034.1:34288-36877 GCA_002348905.1 Ruminococcus flavefaciens
GTGCTGTCCCTTTGAACCTCGGAGGCTGTGACGGTGCTCCGTGCAGAGCGTATCTTATAAAATAATGCCATGAAAAAGCAAAAAAATCATCTGCCTTTATACGGTATAGGACCTTTATTATGCTATCCTATGGCAATGCTGTCAGCAGTGGGAATATTTTTATCTGTCAAAGGAATACTTCCCGGAAAAATATCAAACAAGCCTGCAAAAATCATTATGGCAGTTATAGGAATGCTGCTTATTATCGAGGGAATACTGCTTTTTTTAGGAGCTGACCTTAACGGAAATCTACAGGATAATATCAAGCAGAACAAGCTAAAAACAAACGGCTCATATAAATTTGTCAGAAATCCTTGTTACTGCCTGTTTTTACTTGGCTGTACCGGAGCGCTTTTTATCGCTCATAACCCTCTGCTTATGGTACTTCCACCTGTATTTTATGTTTGGATGACAGTTATACTGAAAAATACGGAAGAAAAATGGCTCACAGAGCTGTACGGCGAGGAATATACCGAATACTGCAAGCGTGTAAACCGTTGCATCCCGTGGATAAAGCTATAAACAAAAAACTCGTAAATATCATTTGATACTTACGAGTTTTTATTTTTATTCAGTTTTGCCGGCTGATAATGCTTTTACTTTTTTCTTCAAGCAAATGTATGTCCATGTCAGGACAAATGAGATAATGAATGCAAGTATGGATATCATTATTATGCTGAAATATCCGCCGTGCTCAAAAGGATCATACTTTTTTACAACGAAGATATATTTCAGAACTGCCATATGGAGCAGATAAACTCCAAATGAGCATTTTGATATGATCCCAGCCGCAGTATCAGCAAGTCCCATCTTCTTTGAAGGTGTTTTTCTGATAAGACCGTACATTGCCGCAGAGCCGACAACAACTATCGGAGATGCGTAATTGCTGAGTATCTCAGATACTACAGCATTATTATTTGAACAGTTGTAGTATGTCAGTGCTATAGTGCTTATCAAGAATATTCCAAGCATAACTGCCATTACAGGATTGGCAGCTCTTACCCTATTATTGTGCATCTGATAGCCTAAAAACAGATACATCGGATATATGCTGTAAATCAGTATATAGAATCCTGTTTTTATATCATATATCTTCTCGGTTATCGGAAGAAGTGACAAGAAGAATATACATATAATAAGATAGTATTTTATCGTGTTATTGTCTGCTGCTTTGGTTATTACCCTGTAAAGCGGGAGCATAAGATACACAGCTATCATCATATATATGTACCACATATGCTTCCAGCCTGTGCCGAGAAACGCATCCTTCAAGCCTTTTGCAAGTGTATCTCCGATACCTGCTCCGCCGGAAGCAATACTGTCAAAACAGGAAAATGCTATTGAAAAGAACAGCAGCGCTATGAGCATACGTGGAATATACTTTTTCAATATCTTTTTCAGGCTTATCTCTTTCGATTTGTCAAGAAGAAGTGCTCCCGAACACATTACAAAGCATGGTACAGACCAGACCATAAGGTTCTTTACACTTTGCAGTACCGCCTGCTCTGTAACCGTCGATGCATAAGCAGATGCCGCATAAAAAGTATGGAGTATTACTACAGCAATACAGGCTAAAGCCTTTATACGGTCAATGTAGTATATCTTTTCTCTCAATAGAACAGACCTCCGTCTAAGCATCCGCTGTTCGGATCATTCTGTGTCGGAGCTTCTGTCACAGGCGGTTCAGTCTGTACCACCGGAGGCTCTGTCTGTACAGCCGGAGCTTGTGTTGCAGGTTCCTGATAAGAAGGAGTATAATCACTATATGTATCATCGTCGTAAGTGTAAGAATCAGAATTGTAGTTATACTCACTATAACTCTCTGTTACGGCTTCATGTGCATCAGAATCGTCATTCTTGCTGTTTATCATTGACTCGGATTCCTTTGTTGATACCTTATCTCCTGAGAGGATAGACTTATATTCAAGATACACCATATCGTCTTCAAGCTTTATTGTACCTTCCTTCATATCATCAAACGGGAAATTATGAAGCTCGGCAGTTTTATTTTCACTGAATTTTATCTGTATAGTATACTCAGGTGTCAATACAAAAGCATTACCGTCATCTGTATCTTCGTCATCTTCCTTATCTTCCGGCATTTCGTAGTAAAGTATACGCTTTTCATTTGCCTTGAATACGTCCTTTCTTTCAAGCATATTTGCAGGATACTTCTCTTCAGAATCAGACTTCACGGAAAACTCAGTTATATCAGCTCCTGTGCTGTTTACAAGCTCAATCTTGTATACAGACTCCTTATCGCTTTCCTTGCCGATAATCTTTGGCTTCTCGTCTATTTCTACAGCTTCAGTTGTCGCTTCTGTTGTCTGAACAGTTGTAACCGCCGGAGCGCTTTCCTCTGCAACTTCTGCCTTGCTTCCGCAGCCTGCAAGTATGAGCGCTAAAGCTGCTGATACGATAAATATCTTATTTTTCATGTTTATTTCTCCTTTTTAACTCATTACTTCTTCTTTTTCATAACGCCATGTACCCGACTGACCGTAAGCTATCATATAGCCGTTTCTGCCTGTTTCATTTGTGAAATCAGGA
>DEBW01000034.1:36949-52562 GCA_002348905.1 Ruminococcus flavefaciens
TCTGAGAGGTACTTTACCGGATATCTGATGTGCTTCATAGCCTATGCACTTTGCCATTTCGCAGAACATAGCTGCCATTACATAACAGTTGCCCTTGCCGTTCTTAAAGCCATAGCTTGCATACCATTCCATTGTAGTCTTGGAGTCCTGAGGCATATCATCGGTATGACCGTAATAGGTTATCGCAGATGCAGCATTGAATGCGCTTTGCAGATTCCAGCCTACAGCATTGAGCTTGTTCAGAGCTGCTTTATACTTATATGTATTCTGAGTAGTACCCTTCTTGATGATATATCCTGAATTTACCCAGCCCTTTAAGCCATTATAGTCAACATAAGCCCACAGATTATCATTTGATATCACCTTGAACTCAGCTTCCGGAGGTATCGAGCCTATTGCCTTTGAATCTACATTCGCAGCCTCACGGACATTGAGATATACCGTTACCTTGTAAGTCGTATATATATCGTCCGCAGGCTTCGGAGCTGTAGTTGCCGTTGTTGTCGTAACAGGAGCTGTCGTTGTAACTGTAGTAGTCGTTGTAGCCTTAGTAGTTGTTGTAGTGGTAGTTGTTGTTGTAACTACCGGCTTTTCAGCTTTCGGAACTGACCAGTAAAGCGAATAATTCTGATAATCCTCTTTCGGTAAAGCTATCTGAATAAAGACAGCGGAAACTGCACCGTCTGTACTTGCCGGAGTTTTCCATGTTGAGGTAACGTTCAGTCTGTTTTTTGTACAGTTGATATTTGTCGTTTCAAACGCCAGTGATGTACCGCACGGCTGATAAATGGTATTCACAAGAAGCACATTTTTCTCAAAAAAGCTCTCATTATACTGCTCTATGCATTTATCCATTACATTGCTTTCAAAGAAAGAAGCAATATAATTATTAAGCTCATTCTCATTGTGGATGATCGCCGAGAAATCTGCTCTTTTCTCCTCCCAGAAAGCGGTTTTAAGGATATTGCTGTTGTATCCGCTGAATAACTGGTCTGTTTTATACTGTGCCTTTAAGTTCATTCCGCCGTTGATAAACGCCTTTCTTAAAAGCGGCATATCAAAGGAGTTTACAGAACCGTCGCTGTGCATATCAGCTGCTGTGATCTGCTGCTGTGTTATCGGCTCAACTCCAAGCAGATATTTTTCAAGCGTTCTCATATCGCTTGAAGTCACAAGTCCGTCCGAGTCGATATCACCTTTTATATTAACTGTATCCAATGCTGAGATTCTTGTCGGTACAAAGGCGTTTGGTGAAAGAATCAGCGACAGTGATAATGCACAGGCAAGTATTTTTTTATGTTTCATTTTTTCCTCCTTGTGAACTGAAAATACAGTTCATCATTCTTATTGTAGTACATAGAAATAGTCGGCTGCATCCAATTCTTAAATTTCTCATAAATAACAATCGTGATCAGCACACAAAGTGTTACACTGAAAAAAGAATTTTTTCTTTTTTTGCACATCGTTATACTATTTAACCTTTTCTTGTTATCCCGAATACAAGCAAAAACTATCTCACACTTTATATATTAGACGAAGCTGTTCTTAAAAACTACGCACTATATATTCCTTTCGTTATATACACTCGTATAATCTTTATAAAACCGGACATTTCATCAGTGTTTCACTTATAAAACGTTGTACAAGCATAAAATGTCACACTTTTCTGAAAAATTCTGTCCGATTTTTGCTTCCATATATAACAATCAAGTTTCAGAAGCAAAATGTCACATAATTTCTGAAAAAAATTTTTAATGCAAATCTCATAACATAAATAATAACGAACAAGCCGATGTATATGTGACACTCCTATAGACAACAGGGAGTCAGAAATGCAATAAAAGTTATGAAAACATTCTGAAAAAAGAAAAAGAATAAACAGGAAATAACGATACAACACAGTTGTCAGTATTGATTATTTCTTATTTATTCTCTCTAATCCAATATTTCATTTAGCTCCGCACAAAAGCGAGCGGTATTGTCCGGGCACAAAAACTGATGATATTCATTTTTCCGCAGCTTCAGGCAGCTTGTAATATCATCGTTTTTAAGCGCCTATGCGCTATCTCTTCTTGTATATACTATAGCATATTCCAATGTATTTGTCAAGTGCCTGAAAAATAATTTATTTATATCCATAATATTTTGAAAACTTATATTTGTATGAATATCCGCAGAAATGCTGACATAACAAATCATACGCCTGTTTTTTGTGCATTAGGTCAAAACATAAAATCAGACATTGACAGAAATGAAGATATGTGGTAATATGAGTATGTATTTTTTAAGGGGTGTATGGCATGGAGACAGAAAAGTATTCAGTTAATATATATTCAGCAAGAAAATATGATCGTGCCGTATCAAAAGGTTTTATTGCAGGCAAACGTGCTTTGCAGGATAGCTATGTCCTGTGAGGGACGCTTTTGTTTTGCAAAATTTTTAAGGGAGCTGGTTTTATGAGGTTAAACGGATTTAGAAGAACAATAGCCGCAGTCATGGCACTTGTTATCGTGGGCGGAGCTATGCCGGCAGCATATAACGGCAGTATGCGCTCTGTCAGGACGATAACTGCAAATGCAGTACAGGAAGGCACTGTAACTTTCGAGAAGAGCTTTGATATGCTTATGCTCGGCGGTGCTATTACCGCTGGACAGATCAATGAATATGTGTCTAATCCAAATGTTAAAAAAATCTATGCTAAACCTGGAACTGTTCTTCCTCAAAACTGTATATGTTTGTTTAAAGATTTCACAAGCGTAACGGAGATAGATCTGCGTAATGCTGATTCAAGTAATGTTGTGTACATGGATGCGATGTTTCAGAACTGTGAAAACCTCACTTTACTTAACCTTTCCAATTTCAATACGACCAATGTCGAATCTATGTGCAGTATGTTTGCCGATTGTAAAAATCTTGAATCCATTGATTTAAGCAGCTTTGATACAAGAAATGTCACTAATATGAGGAATATGTTTGCTTCTTGCAGTTCCCTTAAAAGCCTTGATCTGAGCAGTTTTGATACAGGAAACGTTAAAACTATGCATGAGATGTTTGGTTATTGTCGATCTTTGACATCTCTTAATCTAAAAAGTTTTAATACAAGAAATGTCACTGATTTGGGCAATATGTTTGTAGAGTGTAATGCTCTGGTATCTCTTGATCTAAGCAGTTTTGAGCCAAGCAGTGCCACTGATATGAGCCAATTGTTCTATGGTTGTCAAAACCTTGAATCCATTAATCTAAGCAGATTTGATACAAGTAATGTTACTAATATAAGTCATATGTTCGATAATTGCTCAAGTCTCAAAACTCTTGATTTAAGCAGCTTTGATACAAGTAATGTTACTAATATGAGTCATATGTTCGATAATTGCTCAAGTCTCAAAACTCTTGATTTAAGCAGCTTTGATACAAGCAATGCTACTGATATGAGTGGTATGTTCAGTGATTGTTCATATCTCGAAACTCTTGATTTAAGCCGTTTTGATACAAGCAATGTTACTAATATGAGTTGTATGTTCAGCGATTGTTCAAATCTCGAAAACCTTGATTTAAGCCGCTTTGATACAAGCAATGTTACTGGCATGGGTGGTATGTTCTATAATTGCTCAAATCTCAAAAGTCTTAATTTAAGCAGCTTTGACACAAAGAATGTAACCTCTATGTACAGAATGTTTAGTTGCTGTAAAAATCTTGGCTCTATTGATTTAAGCCGTTTTGATACAAGTAGTGTTACTGATATGATCGAGATGTTTAATGAGTGCCAAAAACTTGAAGTTCTTGATCTAAGCAGCTTTGATACAAGTAATGTTACTGATATGAATAATATATTCGGAAATTGCTTTGAATTAACGACGATCAGCGTATCAGATACATGGAAAACTCCAGAAACTTCTAAAGATTTGTTTTTAAATTGTAATAAATTAGTCGGCGATAAAGGAACAGTATGCAAAGGCAATGTCATTTCCAGTGAATATGCCCGCATAGACGGCGGCGCAGAAAATCCCGGCTATTTTACATATGGAGAAAAAAAGTGCTACTCTTTTGATGAGGCAACAGGAATTGTTACACTTCATGGAAATGTTACCAAGAAACAGATAGAAGCCCTGATATTTTCCAGTATGAACGCAAAGATAAAAAAGATAGTCGCTGAAAATACGGCTGTCCTCCCTGCCGATACTTATAATCTTTTCTGTCAGCTTGATGCTGTGACCGAGATAGACCTCTCAAAAGCAGATTTCTCCAACGTAAACTGTATCGACGGCTGGTTCTACAAATGCCCTAAGCTTGTTACAATTGATATCAGCGGAGACGCTAACAGAGCCTTCCATAAAATGGGTAATGCTTTCTCATATTGCCCTAAGCTGAAAACTATCTACGTTTCAAAGAATTCAAACTTTGCAGATCCGGGCTGGGACGACTTTGATGATTCAAATATGTTCGCCGGCTGTACTTCGCTTGTTGGCAGCTTAGGCACCAGATACAGCAGCAGCCACATCGACAGCTCTTATGCTCACGAGGATGCTTCAAATAATCCCGGCTACTTTACCGCAAAAAGAAGCGTTACCTTCGATACTGCTACCCAGACTCTCTATATCGGCAAGGGATATAATAAAAACGATCTCGAAGCCTACAAGTCTTCCGCTGAAAAGGTAGTAGTTTCGGACTATATCAATATAGATAATCCTTCCCAGATGTTCAAAGACTTTACAAAACTTAGAGAGGCAAACCTATCAAAGGCTTCGTTCAGCAATGCTTCAAATATGACTTCAATGTTCCAAGGCTGCTCAAGCCTCTACGAAGTTAAGTTCTCGCAGAATGTTGATACAAGCAATGTTAAACATATGGACAATATGTTTAAAGACTGCGCTTCTCTTATGTACCCCGGTATCAGCAACTTCGACACGAGCAATGTTACTTCCATGAGCAATATGTTCAGCGGCTGTTTAGACCTCACATATCTCAACCTCAGCAATTTCAACACCGAGAATGTGTGGACATTCAGTCAGATGTTCATGAACTGCTTACATCTTGAGTACATAAACCTCGCCGGCTTCAAAACGGTCAATCTTCCAGGCGAGGCTAATAACAGGGTAGATCTTGACTATATGTTCTATGGATGCAATTCTCTTCGCTTACTAAACCTCAGCAGCTTTGATACAAGAAAGGTCAAATATGCAGAAAATATGTTCCAGGACTGTAGCTGGTTGAAAACAATTTTCGTCGGCGACGGTTGGAATCTGAGCAACTGCACTAATTCTGACAATATGTTCAAGGGCTGTACCTCTCTTACAGGCGGACAGGGAACTAAATTCGACAGCTCCAAGACCGACAAGACCTATGCGTGTCTTGACACAGCTAATAACGCCGGCTATTTATCCAAGCTTGGATTTGAAATCTCTGAATCTGACGGCGAATACGTTCTTATTCTCAAAGGAAATGTATCCACTGCTGGAATAGGTGATTACAGGGATTTTGCTACAAAGATAACAGCTTCTGAGGATGCGGTATTACCTGCTGATTGCTACAAACTGTTCTATAATTTCAAATGTGTTACTGAAATTGATCTCAGCAAGGCGGACACAAGCAATGTCACAGATATGTCGTATATGTTCAACGATTGTTCAAGGCTCACTTCTCTGGATCTCAGCAGTTTTGATACAAGCAATGTCACGAATATGGCGTATATGTTCAGCAATTGTTCCAATCTCACTTCACTGAATCTCAGCAGCTTCGATACAAGCAACGTCAAAAGTATGCGCTATATGTTCTGTAACTGTAAATCTCTCACATCCCTTGACCTCAGCAGCTTCAATACATTCTGTATGGATGACTTTGAAAATATGTTTGCGAATTGTTCCGCTCTGAAAACTGTCTATGCTACATATTGGTTTGCTACATATTGGGCACCCCGTGAACCAATGTTCTATGGCTGTGATTCTCTTGTCGGAGGTAAAGGAACAAAATACAACAGTTCTCTTACAGAAGACAGCGACTACGCCTATGTAGACGGCGTTGACGGTAAAAAGGGATACTTTACTTCAAACGATATCTATGAAATAGAATTCAAACACAACTGCTCGTTCAACAATGATCTTTCAATGTACTATGCTGTTCCTAAGAGCGAGCTTGAAGGATACAGCAATATCCGCCTTAAAGTCTCCAAGGAAGAGTATGCCGAAGGAGCATCAAAGCCAACTATTAAGGAAAAGACATTAACCAGCTATTCCGAAACAACTATCAGCGGTGAAAAATATTATATGTTTGCTTTTGACGGCATCACATCTACTGATATGGGAAGCAAGCTTAAAGCTACTCTGTACGCAGATAAAGGCGGTGCTACATACTTGACCAAAACCGATATTTACAGCGTTAAGGAGTATGTATCAGACCGTCTTGAATATTCAAAAAGTGAAACATACAAGAAAATGCTCGTTGATATGCTGAATTACGGCGCAGCCGCTCAGGTACATTTCAACAAGAACGCTTCTGATCTTGTAAACAAGGATCTTACATCAGAACAGAGAGCTCTCGGAACTCAGACTTTGCCTACACTCAATAATAAAGAAAAGCTTATCAAACTTTCCGGTGCAACAGCTGAGTTCAAAGGCAAGAATATCGTATTCGGAAACAAAACAAATCTTGCCTACAGAATGACATTCCCGACTAATCAGAATATGAGCAATGTCAAACTGAAAATCTCCTATAAAACAAGCAAGGGCGTATCAGTAACAAATACTATTCCGGCATCTTCATTCACTAAGGACGGAAATTATTATATTGCCTACATTGATACTATCGCTATCACAGACGTAAGAAGCGTTATATCAGCTACTCTCTATGACGGAAACAAAGCTATCAGTGATACATTGGAATACAGCATTGAATCATATGCTAAAAACAGATTGAGCAACTCTAACAGCGAAAGCTACAAGACGCTCATCAAAGAAATGATGAAATTCGGAATATCCGCAGAGACTCATTTCTCATAAGGTAAATCAATGAAAACAAAAGCATATATACTAATAACTGCTCTTGCATTGTCAGTATCGCTTTGCAGCTGTAAAGGAAACGATGAAGTCAGTTCTTCTGCGGCTGTAACTCCACCCAAAACTGCTTCTGTCACAAGTGATACTAAAACAGCAGCTTCTTATGTTGAAACATCAACCACACAGACTGAAACAACGTCGGTTAATGATACGGCAGAAATAACTTCTGAATATTACAGCGGAGAGTCTGAAACCAGCTCTCCGTCAGAAGAGATCACCATACCTGAGGAAACTCCATTCACATCAGAAACAACCATTACATCTGTCTCAGACTATGGG
Organism: Ruminococcus flavefaciens; assembly: GCA_002348905.1. GTDB lineage: Bacteria > Bacillota > Clostridia > Oscillospirales > Ruminococcaceae > Ruminococcus > Ruminococcus flavefaciens_O. The sequence goes on from DEBW01000034.1 coordinate 44,278, forward strand.
CTCAATCTCGATAAAAACGAATGGACCTGAGAAGCCTCGTCTGCCGTAATGCTATGTATACATCAGAAAAACTGTTGTATTATATATTCTGAACAGGAAGGAAGTGTATAAAATGAAGTATGAATCACCTGAGCTTAAAATATCAGCATTTGATAACGAGGATGTAATTACATCTTCTCAGAACATGGACGAAAATGAATGGGCTTGATCTCTGTTCAGAAAATAAGCTTACGTCTTATTGAATCCAGTCACAAATGGAAAAGCCTCCTGTGGTATATGTATCATACCGCTGGAGGCTTGGCTCTTATATACATAATAACTGTTAATCTTTTTGCTAATGTTTTATTATGCTATGTATAGTTGAAAATAATTTGAGAAAAAATTGTGCTTTTATCGACTTATATAATAAAAATAAGAAATGAGGTTAAATCATGTATATTCCGGAAATACCCCAAAATAGTCTGACAGAGGAAATCACTCAGATAGCTGAACTAAGTAAAAAACTGGAAGATGAAGGTTACTATTTTGAATTTTTGCAACCCGAAGATGAAGAAAAAATAATTTCATGGGAAAAAGAAAATAGTATTATCATTCCTGAATCAGTAAAAGATTGGTTACGGTTTACAAGAGGAGCAATTATAGCTGATGATATAGCCAGAATAGGCGGTATTAATGGATTTGAATCCGGATGTGATTATGTGCCTGATGAAATGGTAATAATCGGTCAAATAATAGGTGATGGTCAGCTTATTGGTTTTTCAAAAGAAACAGGGAAAATCATGTGGGAAACTCACGCAGATATTATTAAATTCGATTCATTTGCATCGTTTTTAAATGAAGTCGTAATTAGAATGTTAGAAAAATCTTAAAAAGGAATAAAGATAGTGTTAGATAAATCAATCTGCTTAAAGTTATCTCATATCTATAGCAACATTATATCAAAATCCCGATATATCAGCAGTTTACAATCCAAACCGCCGTATATCGGGATTTCTCGTTTGGCGCAGTGGGTGGGATTCGAACCCACGTCCCTCAAGGGGCATCATGATTTCGAGTCATGTCCGTTATGACCACTTCGATACCACTGCATAAAATTACTAATATATTATACCACATAGCACGAATAAAATCAAGGGGTATTTTTAAAAAAATCATATAACAAATATTGACCGATCAATCTCTTTTTTTACATTGACAATAACCCCGCCATGTTGTATAATTAATGTATATCAACCATTATGATAGGAGATGATGCTATGCGTTCAAAAGGAACAAAGACTATAGCTGAAAATCGTCAGGCAAGACACGAATACTTCGTGCTTGAAACATATGAAGCCGGTATGGAACTTGTCGGCACAGAAGTCAAATCCATACGCCAGGGAAGCGTCAACCTTAAAGATGCATGGTGCTCTATTGACCACGGTGAAATATTCGTAAGAGGTATGCATATATCTCCTTATGAAAAGGCTAATATCTTCAATCGTGATCCTATGCGTGTACGAAAACTCCTCATGCATAAGCGTGAGATAAACAAGCTTTATGGTACTGTAAAGCAGGACGGTCTGTCACTTATACCGCTCAGTATCTACTTCAAGGATTCAAGAGTAAAAATGCTTGTCGGACTCTGCAAAGGTAAAAAGCTCTATGACAAACGAGCTGACGCTGCAAAACGTGACGCAAAACGTGAGATTGACCGAAACATCAAGATCCGCAACCAGTGACCGGAGTATATCTATGTTTAAAAGAACTGTTGCTGCTGTAGCAGCCGCTTTATCCGTTATATTGCTGACCGGCTGCTCGTTAACTTCCCGTGACACTATCGAAGTCACAGTGGACTCCCCTGTTCCGCCTAAAATGCTGTTTCTCGGAGACTCTATCCCTGCCGGATACGGTCTTGACGGCTATAACTCTGACAGTGACAATTCCGAATGCCGCTCATATCCGAATATTCTCAGAGACAAGTACACCTCAGAATTAAAGGATAAGTGCGGTCATACAATGGTCAACAAGGCTGTGTCCGGAGCTACTTCAAGTGACCTGCTCGAACTTATCAACAGCGGCGAGCTTGACGCTGACCTTGCTGACAGTGATGCTATTGTCGTATCTATCGGAGGAAACGACCTCCTGCACCTGCTCTTTGACTTGTTCGAGAAGCTTGGATATAATGCCGACAGCAGTTCATTCAACTATAAGGATATCGACATTCTCACTGCTGCCTCAACTCTGACAACTCTTGGAGATGAAGCTGATGAGGCTCTGGACGGCTTTGAAAAGAACCTCGCTCTTATAACAGATGCGCTTGATGAACGTACCGACGGAACTATCTACGTACAGACTCTCTATGATCCATTGGAATACTACACTCAGTTTTCGGCTGTTACCGACTTCTCGTCAGATAAAATGGAACGATTCAATCAGATAGTAACCGACCAGTCTGAGGGCAATTACAAAGTCGTAGACGTTGCTCATATTTTCAAAGGTCAGGCTGGTGACGTTACCAATATCAAAAGCTTTGATATCCACCCGAATTTCATAGGTCATCAGCTTATCGCAGATGCTGTTGACCAGTCTTTCCGTGAGACAGGTTTCACCTACACTACAGAAGAATACGGAAAAGAACACCTCACAGGTCAGGGCTATGCTGTAATAATTTCAGGTATAATTCTCGGTTTTGCAGCTCTTACCGTTCCGGCTTTCCTCGTCGGAAAAGCAGTTTCACGAAAAAAAGACAATAAATAGAAATTCATTCTGTCGAAAACTCTGTAAGAGAGAGTTTTCCCTTGCAACAAAAGCGTGTGAGTTGATTTGCAAGCAAATCAACGTGAATTCATAACTTTTTCTACAAACTGAAATAGAAATTATATTTCTGTCAAAGCTCATTTTTATTATCTTTTTTCAATGGCAATGTGAATATGAATTCTGTTCCCTTTCCGACTTCGCTTTCTGCCCATATTTTTCCGCCGTGAGATTCAATAATGAATTTGCATATGAATAAGCCAAGTCCTGTACCTGTTTCGGAATGTCTGCCTTTGTAGTAACGTTCCCAGATATGCGGCATATCTTCCGGAGATATTCCGCATCCGGTATCCTTTACCGTCACCTTTATAAATCCTTCCTCCTCCCCTGCTTTTACAAGGATAGTACCGTTATGAGTATGTTTCAGGGCGTTGGAGATGAGATTTACAAATACTCGTTTCAGCCTTGATGCATCAGCTTCTACGTTTGGAAGTTCAAGCGGTATACGCAGTGCAAGGCGGTTGTTGTTCTTATTGAGAACTGCAAAATATGTTTCAACCGTCTCACGTACAAGCTTGTCAAGGTCGCACGATGAGAGTTCAAGCACCATTCTTCCTTCTTCTATGCGTGTAGCATCAAGTATCTGCGTGACCATGAGTGCCATTCGGTTTGCTTCGGATGATATCCGCTTCAGCTTTTCCTGTACAGATTTTGTATCACAGCCGCTTGACAGCTCTATTTCCGCATTCTGTGCGTAGCCTGACATTGCGGCAAGAGGTGTTTTAAGTTCATGGGAAGCATCTGACAGAAAGGCGGTTTTCATCTCGTTGACCTTTACAAGCATATCATGTTCTGATACAACAGGATCGGCTAACTTTTTTGACAGTATTGCAGACACAATGATAAATACGATAAATATGCTGAAAAGTGAAGCCACCATGATATATATGTACTTTTTGAAAAGTATATCCATATTGTCAATAAGCGAGGACGCTTCTTCACTTGCAAGAGTTTTTATCGGATCGACAGCTGAGTTTGCCTGACATTTGACTATTCCGACACAAAGTTCTGTATCAGTAAAGTTTATCATGTTATCCCACGCTATCATATATCCGCTGCCGTCTTTCATAAAGTCGCCGGTAGCATTTTTTCTGTATTCATTCATGTAACTGAGATATACGGAAGCATCGCCGTAAAAATCCGTATCCGAAGCCGCCTTTTTGTCAAATGCTGTAAGTGCCTCGGATATATAGCTTTCCCCATCATTTCCGTTTTCTATCACGAACCCGCTTATCTCATCATCTGTCATAACAAAGAAAACACATGATTCAAAAAAATGATAATTGAAGTAAGATGCAGCTTTCTGATTCACATAGCTGATAAATTCATTCTCTTGTGAAGGGAAATAGCCATATGCTCTCATTTCAAGACTTGTCTCATTGCAGAAGTTACGCAGCACATTTTGCATGGCACTGAGGTCATGCTGGTAAACTGAATCCGAAATAATAGATACTGTATCTTCTGCAAGTTCATTTGAATGATGTATGACAGTTTTAGCTGTCTGATTATAGGTTATATTAAATATTGCAGTACACATAATAATTACTGTCAGCAGACAGGTTATAAGTGCTGTCAAAAGCTTCCGGCGAAGCAGCCGGCTTTTGGATATGTCTTTTTCCATTTATTTCCCTCCTTAACAGGGTATGATTCTATTATACCATAATCAGCAGATATTTCAATAACAATTACAACTTTGTAATTTCAGAGGTGTATTATGCCACATATATTATTAATCGAAGATGATTCGGATATCATGCGGATCAACCGTTCTTTTCTTGAAAACGAAGGATATACCGTGCATTGTGCGGATTCCGTCCAGTCTGCATCATTCAAGCTTGAAGAATGTGTCCCTGACCTTGTACTGCTCGATGTCATGCTCCCTGACGGTGACGGCATGGATTTCTGCAAGATACTCCGCACTAAGACACAGGCTCCTGTTATATTCCTTACTGCCCGTGATGAGAATGACAGCGTTATAATGGGATTTCAGAGCGGAGGCGACGATTACATAACAAAACCATATGACCTTAATGTACTGAAGGCACGTATCGAAGCTCAGCTCAGACGCAGTACAAATCAGCAGTCTCAGCACCCGAAAATAGAGCTTCCTTATCTCACTATCGACCTTTTTTCGGGAACTGCCACTCTTGACGGCAATGAATGTTCACTTCCTCAGCGTGAATTGCAGATACTATATATGCTTGCATCTCATATTGGCTCACGTATAAGCTATCATGATATATACAAGAACATTTACGGCTGCGATGTCGAGGACAGTAAAAATACTATCAGAGTAAATATATCACGACTGAAAAAGCATCTCTCCATGGACGATATTAGCACATATGAGATCGCATCGACTTCTGAAGGCGAATATGTTCTGCGCCGTGTAATCTTCTAAGAACCTGTCTTTACAAGTTGAATATATATAAGAGGAAATTGTTATGAAAAAAATCATTATCTGCATTGCATTTTCTGCGGTTTTGGCTGTAATGACATCATGCGGTAAGTTCGACGATGAACCGACTCCCGACATAACTATCCCTGAAATTACAACAGCCGCCACAACTGAGATAACTACACAAACCAGAAATACACTGACGACCGCCGTCAAATCAGACGTTCCAAAAATCAAAAAAATGTCTGATTCCAGGAAGAATAAAAAGGAAGATATTATCGTTACTCCGCTTGTCGAAACAACTCCCGTAAATTATGATACGGAAAGGATTTCCGACAGCATAACTTATGAAACCGTCGTCACGCCTGTAAACACCATAGTTACTCATGCTACTGTCACAACTACAGCCGTAAGTTCAAGTACCGTTACAGCAACAACGACCGTGAAAGCTGAAAAAAAATCCACTGAATTCAGCGATATAGAAGGCAAATGGATACATCAGAAACGTATTTCCAACCACCAGTACGTCAGTGACGGCTATGTTATAATACAAAATGACGGCTCGTTTGAATTCAGTACAGATGAAAGCAAAATTATAAGATATGGAAAGGTTAGCGCTGAAATAGGGACTTATTTAGACGGTACGGAATTTCAGAATTATATTTTCACTGATAAAGAATATTATATAATGGATTGCCATTTTATCGCTGATACAAAAGATATATTGTTTGTCAACTTTAATGAATCAGCCCGCCTGATAAGAGAAGACAGTTTTTCAAACAGCATTGAACTCAACGCAATTGTCGGAGATTGGGAATATCAGGAGCGTGACCGCTCAAAGGATGAGTATAAAACTCTCGGCAGACTGACAATTGACTGCCTCGGAAACTATACATATTTACCTTATGATGATTCTGATAAAAAAAGCGGAATGATCGCTCTGAAATCCGAGAAATATTCAGACGGCAAAGAAAAATATTATTACGCTTTCTGCGAAGACGGCAATTATGACAATATCTGGAAATCCTGCTTCTGTGAGCAGGCAGACAATGACATATATTACGCAGGAAACGGCGGAGATTCACGTTTTGTCCGTATATCAGAATATGAAAACGGCTATGATATCAGTATGCTGGCTTACCATTGGGAGTATCAGTACCTTACATTGCATGATGACGGTTTTCTTCACTACGATACCGTCGGATACCTTGATATTGAAGATGACGGTCATTACACGTATACTTCTCTCGACGGTAAAGAAAAAAGATACGGAATGATAAAACCGGAAATCAACGATGAGGGATTGGCGGTATTCTCTTTCTATGACTATGGTCAGTATTTCTGGACTTACTGTTTATGCGAACAGCAGGAATTAGACAGAATATACATGGATGCTTATTCTGATAAGATCCGTATTCGCTGTTATGATATGAAAAAAACATCAAGTGACCGTTTTAACGGTGTCTGGGGCGAGGATAATTTTGTAATCTCGGTAATTAAGTACAATGATATTTTTGTTGTTAAAATACTCAATGGCGATGGTAAAAATGATCTGTCATGGCATTATAACTGCGAATATGACGAAAAAGAAGATATACTTGTATGTATGAAAAAAGGCGTAAAAGAGCGTATTAGAAGATATTTAAACGAAAATAATGAATATGTTTCAATAAATGATTTGCTGGCGGATGAGTGTTCGGCAAAATTCCGCATTGACGGCGACGATATTATATGGGAAGATATCACCGATAATAAAAAAACAAAGTGTTCTCCTTTAGATTCATTCGGCTGATAAAGACAATTGCATGACCTTTGCTGATGTGCTGTAACGGCATTATCAGCATAGGTCATTTTTTTATTTTGAGGTTCACTAAGAATAATTACAGTTTTGTAATTATTCGTCACATACGAAAAAGAAGTGCTATAATAACATTGTCAAAAGAACAATATTACACTGATAAAAAGGAGAATGATTATGAAAAAGACGATCATTATGCTCGCAATATTAAGTTTATTCACAGTTTCAGCAGTAAGCTGCGGAACAGATGCAGCTGAACCATCCGCACAGCCGGCTGCATCTTCAACAACAGCTGCGACTGAAACAACCGCAGAAACAACATTTACAGCCGAAACAGTATCAGCAGGTACGGATACAACGGCTGCGTCAGGCAATACAGCTAATAACACAGTTTCTGCTGCACAAGGCGGAAATACAACAACTGTTAAGGACGAAGGACAGACAAGTCCTGTTATCAACCCTGAATTCAGGCTTTTCGGCGGTTATGTTGCAACTCAGAATGACGATCTTAACATGAGAAAAGAACCTGATCCAGATTCAGAAGTGATCGAAAAAATACCTTACGCAACACAGCTCGATATTTATTCTTGCGACACAAACGGCTGGTATCTTGTAATATTCAATAATAAAAAAGGCTACGTAAGCGCTGAGTTCATAAAGGAGATAGAGTCTTATGACGGCGGTGCCGGTTCTGCTGCACAGCCTAATCAGTACGGCTTCTATCCTGTTATTGATCCGCCTGCATCTTCAATAAGCGTTGCTTCATTATCCGGCACATGGAAAGCCGCTGATGATATCCCCGAAACACTTGAAATATCCCGTGGCTCAGATCTCTACAGCGGAAACTTCACATGGACAGGAAATGACGGATATACAATAAAAGGTACTATAAGCCTTGAATATCTCATGGATCATGATATCCAGCAGTTCTATTTCACTTTCTATGACAACAGCGGTGTGTTATGGAACGCATTCAGTGCTACAGGAGAAGTTCCGCTCAACGACATCTATGCAGGGCAGTCAGGTTCACCTCATTTTGTACGCAAAAGCAACTGAAAACCTGCCAAATTACAAATTTGTAATTTCTTTCACACGAAGTTACAACTATGCTATAATTAGGGCACAGTAAAACATATCTTTAATTTGCTGATATTTAAAAGTGTAAGGAGTAAAAATCAATGAAAAAACGTTTTTCAAAAACAATCGCTTCGGTCGCTGTGATCGCAGCAACAGCAGTTCAGCTTTCTGCAATTTCAGCATCTGCTTCAGAAACAAGCAATGAGGCAGGAAAAT
>DEBW01000034.1:52568-65808 GCA_002348905.1 Ruminococcus flavefaciens
AATCTGCATTACAACAAAAGCCGGAAACGGTAATGAGCTTGTAAAAGCAGACGACTATGTAAAAGCATCAATAAAAGTTGTTTCACCAATGGATGAATCAGGTAATTATTCCATTATTGAAAATACTGGAAAAATAAAGGTAAGAGGTAATTCCACTGCTCGTGCAGAGAAAAAGCCTTTCAATATCAAGTTTGACGAAAAGCAGAACGTTCTTGAAATGGGAAAAGGAAAGAAATGGTGTCTCCTCGCAAACTGCTTTGATCCGTCTCTCGCAAGAAACTACACAGCATTTGAGATTGCACACGAACTCGGACTTGAGTACACACCTGACTATAGATTTGCTGAACTCTGGCTTGACGGAACTTACAAGGGCAGTTATCTTATAACTGATCCTATCGAAAGCGGTAAAAACCGCATCGAAATAGATACTGATGCCGACGACTTCATGGTTGAATACGAAGCTTACCGTGACGAAGACCTTATGGCTTATGTAACAACAGATGACGGAAATCTTAGATTTTCTGTAAGCGAGCCTGAAATGCCCGATCCTGCTGATTACAAGGAAAATGAGATCGAGCAGTATAACGCTGACATGAAAGCTTATGACCTCAAAGTAAGCAATATTTCTGCTATAATGACTAATGTAACAGAAACTATCAAAAACGGTACTTATGAAGAAATGTGCGAAGTCATAGACATGGAATCTTTTGTTGACTACTATGTACTCAACGAAATAATGAAGACCTGCGACTTCGGCTGGAGCTCAGTAAACTTCTACTATTCAGACGGAAAGCTTCATGCTGGTCCGACTTGGGACTATGACCTTTCATCCGGTAACACAAATCCTGAATATCCCTCACTTGTTAATACCGAAAGTGAAATAGCTTACACTCAGTACTTTACTGACTTTACAACAAATTCATCTTCAGAGGGACTTTACGCTGCAAGATACAACTTCTATAAATACCTTACAGCAAATGAAGACTTTATGAATGACGTAAAAACTGTATTTCTTGAAGAACAGGATTACATAAGAGACCTTACAGCAGACGGCGGTAAGCTCGATAAGCTTTATGCTGATAACAAGGAGATGTTTGAAAATAACTTCACTCCTGTTGAAGAAGGCGGAGCAGGCTGGGTTGCATCAAAGGTATACTCTGATACCATGAGAACTCCTGACGCTACATTCGAGGATAACTTCAACTTCTTCAAGAACTGGATAGCAGACAGAAACGACTGGTTATACGATACATGGATCGGTCACGAATTCAACGATGAAGGTATATGCATCCACTGCGGTATCAGCAAGGATGACTGCTCTGTTGCCGGACATAAATACGACGGCGGAAACTGCACAGTATGCGGTGAAAAGCGTCCTTATCAGAATAAAATGCTCTTCACAGACAATATGACTTACGGAAAGATATACGATCTTAAAGATTATGACTTTGCTCATATAAGCGGAGTCAAGCTGAAATTCAAAAATAATATAAGCAATGATTTCACAGGTGCAGTTGTACTTGGAAATTACACTTATTCTGAAAGTATTAACAGTACGACTTGCAGCGGAAACACATTTGAATTCAGTTTCGATAACCTCGGATTATGGCGAGCTCCCGATACTATCACAGTTTACAGATGGGCAGGAGAAGATCCCGAAATTGAAGAGATCGAGTTTACTTATACCGAAGACACCGCTATCCCGGAAGACGGTTTTGTAATTGCTCCTTCTGACAACGGAAGCTTTGAAATATCCAATACTGATATAAAGTCCGTTACGATCGTTCTCAAAGAAGAAGTTTACAGCGGAGGCGGACAGATAGTATTCGATAACTGGTCATCTTCTTCATTCAATATCACAAGAGCTAACGGCAGAGCTGTTACAGTAGATGTCAGCAATGCATCCGGCAGATTTAATATCAATCTCTGGGGCGATCCTGCTGAGATAGAATACGTAATTGTACGCTAAGATATATTTGAAATAATTTACCCCGAAACAAAAAGAGTGAGCTGTCTGATGTTTAACAGCTCACTCTTTTATTTATAAAAATAATTTCTCTGATAGGTATATCAGGTATTCTTATCTACCTGGTGGAACTTTTTGAGGTTGCCTATCTTTTCGTTGCGCTGGTCGAGTATCTTCTCAACGTCAGACCATTCAAGTCCCTGATTTACGCAGAGAACCATGATATGGTAAAGTACGTCGTTTATCTCGTTCATAAGCTCGTCGTTATCGCCGTTTTTAGCTGCGATGATAGTCTCAGCAGCCTCTTCGCCGACCTTCTTGCATATCTTGTCTACGCCCTTGTCAAAGAGGTAGCAGGTATATGAATTCTCAGGAGCAGTACCGTTGTCGTACTGCTTTTTTCTTTCCTTGATAACTTCAAATATTTCCTCATAAACTGTCATTTTTTATTCCTCCGTATTGTATATTTCATTAAAGAAGCAACTGTAGCTTCCTGTATGACAGGCAACTCCGGTCTGCTCTACGTTTACGAGCAGAGTATCATTGTCGCAGTCGCCGTATATAGACACTACCTTCTGTAAATGTCCGGATGTAGCACCTTTGTTCCAGTACTCCTGTCTTGACCTGCTCCAGAACCATGTGTAGCCTGTTTCAAGTGTCTTTTTAAGGCTCTCCTTGTTCATGTAAGCAAGCATGAGCACTGTTTTTGTATTGACCTCGTAGCATATTGCAGGGATAAGTTCTCCCTTTTCAAAGAACTTGTCAAGGTCGTTCATATCAATTTTTATCATATCATTCTCCTTATGTCCAGAGCGAAGTTATAAACATCGGCGATGTGGCATCTGACTTCTCGAATCCACTACTCAATCATAGTCTATCCACCACTCAGGAGTTATCTCTCCGAGAGTTATTACCTTTCCTGCTTTATAATCGAGCATTATCTCGATATCCTTGTAGCTTGCCGGCATGAGCTGTACCATAAGCTCACGGCAAGCTCCGCACGGAGCGCCTTTACCCTCAAATGGAGGTATGCAGAGTATCTTGTCGATCTCGTTTTCGCCGTTGGTTATCATATTGAATATAGCATTTCTCTCAGCACATATGCCAAGAGTTGAGCAGGTATCTATGCACACGCCGGTATATATCTTACCGGACTTGCTGAGTACTGCCGCTGAAACTTCTCCGGCGGTGACATACTCTGATATTTTTCTTGCATTGAGTACAGCCTTTGCCGCCTCATACATTTCATCCCATATCTTATCCATAGCTTACCTCACTATAACGCCTTTGTCACGGCAATAATCCTTGACCTGACCTACAGTAAGCTCCTTGAAGTGGAACAGTGAAGCCGCAAGAGCAGCTGTTGCTCCTGTTTTCTCGAATACTTCATAGAAGTCGTTTATCTTGCCTGCTCCGCCGCTTGCAATAACAGGTATGGAGCAGTTGTCGCATACAGCTTTGAGCATAGGGATATCAAAGCCTTCCTTTGTTCCGTCAGCGTCTATTGAGTTGAGACATATCTCCCCTGCTCCGAGCTTTTCGATAGTGTGTACCCAATCAATGAGGTCGATGCCCATATCAACTCGACCGCCGTTTATATAGACTGTCCACTTATTATCAGCTATCTTCTTAGCGTCGATGCCAACGCATATGCACTGACTTCCAAAAACATCAGCGCCGTCCTTGATAAGCTGAGGATTCTTTACAGCCTGAGAATTTACTGATACCTTATCAGCTCCGGCTCTGAGAGCATCACGTATGTCATCGACAGTTTTGATGCCTCCGCCGACTGTAAGCGGTACGAATACCTTTTTTGCAGTATCACGCACTACATCGAGAAAAACTCCTCTGCCCTCGTATGAAGCTGTTATATCGTAGAACACAAGCTCGTCTGCGCCCTGTTTGTTGTACTCCTCGGCACACTCGACCGGATCGCCTACGTCACGTATTCCCTCGAAGTTAACGCCCTTTACCACCTTGCCGTTTCTTACGTCAAGGCATGGGATTATTCTTTTTGCAAGCATTTTTTCACTTCCTTATTTTATCTTATGTGCAGTGATTATCGTATAACTGTAAGAATTTACAGTTATAATGATACCGTCTTTCTCACAGTACCAGTTTTTGCCTTTCTTAGAGATAATACATTCCTTATCTGTAATTATCCCTTTACAGTAGCCTACAACATCACTGACATCTATATTAAGATTTTTCTTTATCCGCTGTACTCCCAGTTCTGTAGTATGAAGCTTGTCTATGTTACTTAACAGCATAGCTGATAGCTTCTCTGAGGTCGAGAGTTCCCTTGTATATGGACTTTCCGCAGATAGTTCCGTAAAGTCCCATTTCCTTGCAGGCAATGATATCTTCCATTGTGTGTACTCCGCCGGAAGCAACTATGTCAGCTCTGCCCTTTGTAGCGTCAGCAAGCTTTTTGAGCTGTTCACGGTTAACGCCGGAAAGTGTACCGTCCTTTGAGATATCAGTGAAGATGAAATACTTCACGCCTGCATCCTCTATCATCTTGTTTGCAAGGTCTATATAGTGTACGTCTGAGCTTTCGAGCCAGCCCTCTGTAGCTACCATTTCATTCATGGCATCTATCCCAACGACTACCTTTTCACTTCCGAATTTCTCAACAGCATCGCATACGAGCTTAGGATTTTTGAGTGCCACTGAGCCGAGTATAACTCTTGTGATACCCATATCAAGGTACTCTTTTATAGTTTCAAGACTGCGTATTCCACCGCCTATCTCGACTTTTAAATTTGTCTTTTCGGCTACATCGGTATATATCTTTGTGTTGACAGGTCTGCCCTCTTTTGCACCGTCAAGGTCAACCATGTGTATCCACTCTGCTCCGGCATTTTCAAAGCTCTTTGCAGTTTCGAGGTAATCCGAAGCTACTTTCTCCACGGTCGAAAAGTCTCCCTTGAAAAGTCTGACGCAGTTGCCGTCTTTTATATCTATTGCGGGAAATATTATCATTTTCCTTCTCCTTTTTTAATGAGGTCAAGTAACGGGGTGATGTACTCTTTATTAGTCCAGTCGCACTTCTTATCCTTGATATCAAGGAACATTTTTACGCTCTTGCTCAAAGTTGCAGGATCTTTCTTGCTAAGCATCTTGATGAACATTTTGCACATAGTCCTGTCACCGAGGCTCATACTGTCAAGATCCCATGCGCCCTGAAAATAAAACATCGGTACATTTTCAAGACCGTCTTTCAGATTCTTATTTTTGACCATGCCGATCAGTTCTTCATCATACTCTGAAGCTCCGCAGCAGTATATGATAACTCTCTTGCCTTTGAGTGCGCCGATATTCTTTTTAAGGAAGGCAATGCCTGCGATAGTCTCAGAATATAAGCCTCCGCCGAGTATTACAAAATCATGATTTACGACTTCCTTTATATCAGCGTCTTTAGTGTCAATTACCTTGAAGCCGGTCTCCTCTGAGATCCAGTCTGCATATTTTTTAGATGTACCATACTTTGATCTGCATAAAATAATACCGCTCATCTCAATCACCTCTCAATTCTGAAATTATAGATGCATATGCATCATTCCAGTTTTTCTGTGGGTCATCAACTATTATTCTGTCAATGTCAAGCTGCGAAAGTATATCCAACTCACGGCGCTGACGTTCTTCAAGGGCTGAAATATAGCCGTCAAATCCGCTTAGTTCATGACTTTTGCCGTACTTGCCGTTACAGTGATAATCTATTACAGCATTGAGCCATTCGCTGCCACGTTCATCAGAAGCTTTCTTTACGCTATTATAGACATCATTGTTTTTCAGATAGACTACGACTGGCGAAAGCGGCATGATAATCTCATAAATATCGCTGATGTACTCAGCTGAAGAAGATTTATCAAAACCGAAACGCATCATTGTCTCACACATCGGATTCTGCAAAAAAACACAGTTAAAAACATATCCGCCGCTGCATTCCCGCACAAATTCATGCCATTTATCAAGCATTACCGGACGTTCAGTCTCCCACGGCAGAAAATCATAGACCTTGTATTGCAGTAGCTTATCAAAAAGCTCACCGCTGAATGCTCCGATTTTAACAATAGTACCGCCGGACTTTCTCTCACTGTGCGAAGATATCTGTTTACGCTCCTCTGCCGTAAATCCGGCAAAGGCATTATCATTCAGAAATGCGTGGAATTCATAGTCTGCCGGATGTTTGCCTGTTCCCTCGTCAACAAATGTATATCCGAGCTGTTCTGCGATATATTTCGCTGTTGTACTCTTTCCGGAACATGGCAGTCCTTCAACTATAATAAGTTTTTTCACTTAATAAGTCCTCCGAAGTTTCTGAGTATCTTCAAGCCGGTCTCGCCGGATTTCTCAGGGTGGAACTGCGCTCCGTAAACGTATTTTCCGTCGTATACAAGAGCAGGTACTCGTCCGCCGTACTCGCTGTATGCGGCGATATTCTTATCATCACACTGAGCCTTGTAGGAGTGTACGAAGTATACGAACTCGTTGTCGCCAACATTTTCAAGCAATGGACAGTCGTTCAGCTTTTCAAGCTTGTTCCAGCCCATATGCGGTATGATAAGGTCAGGTTCTTCCATTTTTATTACCGAACCGCCTATAAGTCCGAGACCGTCAGTCTCCTCAAACTCATAGCCTTTTTCAAATATGAGCTGCATACCGAGACATATTCCGAGGAAAGGCTTCTTTGCAGCTTCTTCCTTGATAGTGTCAACAAGTCCGGACTTGTTGAGCATATCCATTGCTGCCGGAAATGCGCCTACTCCGGGGAGGATAACAGCGTCAGCAGCCTTTACAGCTTCTTTGTCCTTGACAAGTTCGCTTTCAAGTCCGAGATAGTCGAGAGCGTTCTTGACGCTGAAAATATTGCCTGCGCCGTAGTCTATTATCGCTATCATCAGAGAACTCCTTTCGTGGAGAGCGTTGAGCCGTCCCTGTTCTCAGTAACGGCTGTTTTAAGAGCGTGTGCAACTGCCTTGTAGACAGCCTCTGCCTTGTGGTGGTCATTGCTGCCGTAAAGCAGGTTTATATGAAGCGTCATGCCCGAATTGAAGGCAAATGCTCTGAAAAATTCCTCGGTCATGCAAAGGTCGTACTGTCCGCAGGACTGATTTGTAAACGGGCAGTTGAACACGAGAAACGGTCTGTTTGAAAGGTCAAGACTTGCCATAGCAAGCGACTCATCCATAGGTATATACGCTGTACCATAGCGGACTATTCCTGACTTTGTGCCGAGTGCCTGTCCGAGTGCCTGTCCGAGTGCTATACCTGTATCTTCAATGGTATGGTGGCAGTCAACATAAAGGTCGCCCTTTACCTTTACTGTCATGCTGATACCGCTGTGTACTGACAAAGCTGTGAGCATATGGTCAAAAAATCCTACGCCTGTATCTATATCAGCCTTGCCCTGACCGTTGATATCAACGTTTACAAATATATCAGTCTCTTTAGTCTTGCGGACTACTTCTCCGCTTCTTTTGATATCAGCCATTGAGTATTTCCTCCAATGCCTTGAAAAGTTCGTCCATTTCTTCCGGTGTGCCTATAGATATACGGAGATAATCCTTTATTACAGGTTTATTCCACCAGCGTACAAATATCTTGCGCTTTTTAAGCTCTGTGAATACATACTCCGCTGACTTTTTCTGCGGTGATGCAAATATAAAGTTGCTCATTGAATCAGGGAATGTAAAGCCAAGTTCTGTAAGCTTATTCTTTGAGTATTCACGGGTATCTATTATCTTGTCAACTGTCTCACGGAAGTACTTCTCATCACGTACAGCAGCAGCTCCGCAAAGCTGTGTAACTGTATTCATTGTGTAGGAATTTATCGAGAACTTTACATCGTTCATGTACTTTATAAGCTTCTCGCTTCCCATTGCAAAGCCTATTCTCATACCTGCCATTGAACGTGACTTTGAGAATGTCTGTATAACAAGCAGATTGTCGTACTTCTCGATAAGCGGCAGACAGCTCTTTCCGCCGAAGTCAATGTAAGCTTCGTCTATCATTACCACTGAATCCGGATTTGCCTTGATGATATCCTCTATCATTTCAACGCTTTCAAGAACTCCTGTAGGAGCGTTAGGATTCGGGAAGATTATACCGCCGTTTGGCTTCTTGTAATCCTCGGCATTGATAGTAAAGTCACTGTTGAGCGGCTTTGTCTCGTATGGTATGCGGTAAACGTCTGCCCATACGTCATAGAAAGAGTATGTTATATCAGGGAAGAATACCGGCTTATCAGAGTTGAAAAATGTCAGGAATGCCATTGATATAACATCGTCTGAACCTACTCCCACGAATACCTGTGATGTTTTAAGTCCGTAGGTATCTGCTATAGCCTCTGTGAGGACTGCTGCGTCTGGTGTCGGATAAAGGCGCATATCAGCTATATCGAAGCTGTCGAGTATGTACCTTACTCCCGGTGCAGGCGGATATGGATTTTCATTGGTATTCAGCTTTATAACGTCTGTATCCTTCGGCTGTTCGCCCGGAACATAGGGTACTACCCTGCGGACGTTGTTTTCCCATGTATTATTCATGTTTATCACTTCCTGTTAATCTAATTGAGTGATGTGTATTTGTCACACTTCCTCAGTCCTCGAAACGAACCTTTATAGCATTAGCGTGTGCTGTAAGTCCCTCACGCTCTGCAATAAGAACTATATCGTCCTTTGCGTTGCGGAGAGCATCCTCTGTGTAATAAGTATAAGCCATGCGCTTTGTAAAGCTTGCTACTCCGAGAGGTGAGAAGAAACGTGCTGTACCGCTTGTAGGAAGTACGTGGTTTGGACCTGCATAGTAGTCTCCGAGAGGCTCAGATGCATAGTTTCCGAGGAATACAGAGCCTGCATTTTCAAGACTGCCGAGAAGCTCAAATGGGTTCTCCATGAGAACTTCAAGATGCTCAGGAGCTATCTTATTTGCAAGCTCTACGCACTTTTCACGGCTGTCTGCTATAATGATTGCGCCATAATCTGCGAGGGACTTCTCGATTATCTCCTTACGTGAGAGATATTCTTTCTGACGGTCTATCTCAGCAATTGTAGCATCTGCGAGCTTTTCACTTGTTGTTACCATTATTGCAGATGCAAGCACATCATGCTCAGCCTGTGACATAAGGTCTGCGGCTGCGAATTTCGGGTCTGCTGTATCGTCAGCGATAACAAGTATCTCACTTGGACCTGCTATCATGTCGATATCAACTACGCCGTAAAGAAGCTTCTTTGCTGTTGCAACGTAGATATTTCCAGGGCCTACGATCTTGTCGCACTTTGGTATCTCCTCTGTACCGTAAGCAAGTGCAGCGATAGCCTGTGCGCCGCCTGACATGAATACTCTGTCAACTCCGCATATTGCTGCTGCTACAAGGATATCCTTGTTTGGTGTACCGTCCTTTAAAGGAGGAGTTACCATGATTATCTCCTTAACACCGGCAATTTTTGCAGGTATTGCATTCATGAGCACGCTTGAAGGATATGCGGCTGTACCGCCAGGTACATAAAGTCCAACTCTTTCAAGTCCACGGACTTTCTGTCCCATGATGCAGCCGTCAGCCTTTGCATTGATGAAGCCCTGCTCTACCTGACGGTTGTGGAAGTCTGCGATATTCTCCTGTGCATTGAGGAGAGCATCAACAAATTCCTGATCTGCCTCTGTGAGAGCATCGTTTATTACTTCTCTTGGCACTTCGTAATACTTTGGAAGATTTCCGTCGAATTTGAGTGTATAATTCTTTACAGCTGTATCGCCGTTGTTCTTTACATCGTCAATGATAGCTGAAACTGTCTCAGTTACCTTTTTATTTGTCTCGCCTGCACGTTTTGAAAGCTCAGCAAGAAAGTTTACTTCGTCAGTACCGTTTGCATATATCTTCTTCATATCCATATCCTCCCTGAATCTCAAAGGTTAGCCTGTATCTTTTCAATGAGTGATTCTATCTCAGCCTGACGCAGTTTCAGACTTACGGTATTTACGATAAGTCTTGCAGAGATAGGTGCAACGTCCTCTATAACTTCAAGTCCGTTTTCTTTAAGGGTAGTACCTGTCTCAACGATATCAACGATGCCGTCAGCAAGTTCAAGAAGCGGAGCAAGCTCAACAGAGCCTTCTATCTTGATTATCTCTGTATCCATGCCCTTCTTTTCAAAGAAGCTTCTTGCAACATTCGGGTACTTTGTAGCAATAGTCTTTATACCGTATCCACTGTAGAAATCGTAGCCCTTCTTTGTGGCAAGAGCAAATTTACATCTGCCGAAACCGAGGTCAACAAGCTCAAAGAACTTGCCTTTCATCTCCATGATAGTATCTTTGCCGACTACGCCCATATCACATACGCCGTGCTCGACATAGGTTATAACATCGTTAGCCTTTGCAAGTACCACTTCAAGGTTAGCGTCAGGTACAGGAAGTATGAGCTTTCTGCCCTTTTCACGTACTGCTGTGCAGTCAAATCCAAGCTTTTCAAGAAGACCGACTGTATCCTTTTCAAGTCTGCCCTTTGTAAGAGCTATTCTTATTGGTTTGCTCATATCATTTCCTCCGTATTCTCACCGTCAATTACTACGACCTTAGGTATCTTCTTTTCTTTAGCGTACTCACGTACTGACTCGATATCATCAAAGAGAGCGTTCTCTACAACGAGTCCCTGTTCACGAAGCTCCTTTGCAGCCTTCACAGCAGCTACTTCACAGCCTTCCTGAGCGTAAACTATAGCGTCTATCTTAGGCATTGCAGGGAATACTCCGTTCTTCTCGATGACCTTGGATATAGCATTCACATTTACTGCAAAGCCTACAGCAGGTACATCATAGCCGAACTCTGAGATAAGCTTGTCATAACGTCCGCCGGAGATAACCTCGTCGCCGTGTCCCTGTAAGTATCCCTTGATTATAACGCCGGTATAGTAGTCAGTCTTGTTTACAAGACCGAGATCAACTGTGATATTGCCGTCGTTTCCGCATATCTCAACAGTATCAGTGTATATCTCACGGAGTTCATCGAGGATATGCTTTACATTCTCATCCGGTATAAGTTCCTCAGCCTTTTCAAATACTTCCTCTCCTCCGAAGAGTGCAGGCAGCTTTTTAAGTGCATTTGTAACAGGATTGTTTCCGAAAGTATCGAGCATATCATTCAGTGCAGGGAAATTCTTTGTCTCAATGAGCTTTCTGATGCTGTCCTTTTCCTTGTCAGTAGCTTCAAGTCTGCCGACAAGCTCCTTGAATACGCCGATATGACCTATTTCAAGTGAAAACTCCATACCGAAAGCTTTAAGAGAATCAACAGCTGTGGATATAACTTCAAGGTCAGCCATTTTCTGCTGTGAACCTATAAGCTCAATACCAGCCTGTACTATCTCGTCGCTTCTGCCCTTGAGTGCAGGCTCTGTACGGTATACAGTCTGATTGTAGCAGAGTTTGAGCGGAAGTACAGCATCACGTAAACGTGTAGCTACAACTCTTGCGATAGGCATTGTAGAATCAGGACGCATTACGAGAAGTCTGCCCTTGCTGTCTGTGAGCTTATAAAGATTTTCCTGTGGGAAGTAACGGGAATTGAGGTTGAACACATCAAAGAATTCAAGTCCCGGAGTTATCATCTCACTGTATCCCCTGCTGCGGAAAATACGTGAAAGAGTTTTTTCGATATTTCTTCTTACTATGCACTCGCCGAAGAGCAGGTCTTTCGTGCCCTCAGGAGTTATCAGATCATAATTTTTCATATTGACCTCCGAATCAATTATTTATACTGTTCGCTCCGCTGGTGCGGAGCGGTTATTCACTTTAGTCTGCTAACATGATAATATAGTAACATATTACTAATAAAAAGTCAAGTTAAAAGAAACTCATCTGCGAAGATTCGGGTAAATCACCGAAAGCTCCTACAGTTTTCAACATATCTATTGTTGTTTTTGACGCACCGCTCTGCTCCTGAAACTCCTCTATTGAGATGAATCCACCCTTCTGAGCAGCCTCATAAAGTCCCTTTGCAGCGTTGTCTCCTACGCCTGACATAGCCGAAAACGGTATTCTCAGCTTGCCGTCCTCCGGCAGGAAGTCGGTAGCGTGTGACTTGAAAAGGTCTATCGGCAGGAATTCATATCCTCGTGAGAGCATCTCATTTGTAATGAGCAGTATATCGTAAAGGTCGCTCTCTTTCTTTGAGCGGTCGTTGCCAAGCTCACGAAGCTCGACCATTCTCGCACGTACAGCCTCTTTGCCCTTTACTGCAAGCTCTGCGTCGAAATCCTCGCCACGTACCGAGAAATATGTCGAGTAGTATTCCAGCGGTCTGTGAAGCTTGAACCAGCCGAGCTTTATCGCTGCTATAACGTATGCGGCAGCGTGAGCTTTCGGGAACATATACTTTATTTTCAGACAGCTTTCGATATACCACTCCGGTACATCATGACTTCTCAGCATCTCTATTATCTCCGGCGTGAACTGCTTCGGAGCTTTGCCCTTACGTGTCCACTCCATTATCTGGAACGCCATTTTATTATCAACGCCCTTATAGATAAGATAGGTCATGATACTGTCACGAGTACCGATAACGTCAGAAATGGTACATACGTGGTTATCAATGAGGTCTTTTGCGTTGCCGAGCCAAACGTCCGTACCGTGTGAAAGTCCGGATATCTGCAAAAAGTCGCTGAATTTCGTTGGTTTAGCGTCAAGGAGCATCTGTATGGTGAAGCCTGTACCCATTTCAGGTATGCCAAGACTTCCGGTCTTGCAGAATATATCCTCCGCTGTTACTCCGAGCACTGAACAGTCTGTACACATACGTATAACGTCAGGATCAGATGTCGGAACGTCCTTTATCTTGATGCCTGTCAGGTCTTCAAGGTGCTTGTAAAGCGTCGGTACAACGTGTCCGAGCTCGTCAAGCTTCAGTATCGTATCATGGAGCGAGTTGAATGTGAAATGGGTGGTGATTATCTCAGAATCGGCAGTATCAGCAGGATGCTGTACCGGTGTGAAGTCCTCAACCTCGTAGTCAGACGGCACAACGACCATTCCTCCAGGATGCTGACCGGTAGTACGCTTGATACCCGTGCATCCTATCGCAAGGCGGTTCATCTCCGAGTTATTGAGAGTTATGCCGTTTTCCTCGCAGTACTTCTTAACGTAGCCGAAAGCAGTCTTATCTGCAACTACTGATATAGTACCAGCCTTGAAAACGTTTGATTTACCAAAGAGCTGTTCCGTGTAGCGGTGTGCCCAGAACTGATACTCATCCGAGAAGTTAAGGTCGATATCA
>DEBW01000069.1:0-648 GCA_002348905.1 Ruminococcus flavefaciens
ACCGTTTTTGTTTTTATTTCTGCCCAAAATGTACTATGTCTAAAATCGGTTGTCGAATATTTTCCTGATTTTGATGGTAGATCTTCATTCATTTTTTTTATCTTATTTGATAATGCTAAGATATCATCATCACTTGTAATCTTTAAATCCTCTTCTAAAACATACTCTTTTACTTCTTTGTTTAGCATACTATAATCAATATAGTTAGTTAAGTTATATAAGTTAGCTTCATCAACAAAATCTTCTACAAAATGATAGCATTTTCGATCAGCAGCTCCAAAAACGAATAATAAAACAATTATTAAAGGAAAAATAATCACTAAAAAGATACATACTTTCTTAACCAATTTTTTCATCTTAAAGCTCCTCTACAGTGTTAGTGGAAGGACAATAACGGGGTGTGCCAATAGGCTATAGATTACTCGGTAATTGAAATATCCATAATACTTGCATCTAAATCAACGATTTGTGGTTTAAAGAACCATCTGGGCTTAAAAACTATTGTCACTGATATTAAATATCGCTTGCCGTCTACTGTTATTCTTTGTGCTAAGTCGTTCCTACCAATTTGATCTGTAGAATATACATTATTTGGATTTCCTTCATACTCATAGTCTAAACCACTAATAAAATTGCAAAAATGGTATT
>DEBW01000069.1:838-1391 GCA_002348905.1 Ruminococcus flavefaciens
ATACTTACTTTTAATAATCCTTTAGTTTTAGCTCTCATGACAATTCCTCTATAGTATCTGTTTCAGGGAAATAACGAACAAGCTTATTAATTGGAGTGTTACTTCCTTTTAACATTTTTTTGCTTATTGAACTATTATTTACTGAGACATTAAATATGTATTCATCTATATGTTTTACACTTAATATAACTATAGCCAGAATAACAATTATAGAATACTTAATTATCTTTCCTTTTTTAAAAAAATCGAGTCTCATTTAAATTCCTCCACCGTTTCAGTAAAGCTCACGTAATTGCGTGAGCTTTTTGATTATATCTGTGCAAAGGGTAAGACCGTTCACTGTGATTACAGGTACATCCGAACTTACATTATTTTCTGCGTCTATTTTTATTTGTATTATAGGCGTATCATTTGTTACAGCATCCGGCGATCCGCAGCCTTCAAAGTAAAACTGTCCGATATTCTGCCCGTTGAACTTAACACCGCAGAGCAGTCTCCCTGAATCCTGCATAGAAGCCGCATACGGACATAGCCGAACAAAGCAGTATTGCTA
>DEBW01000069.1:1407-3097 GCA_002348905.1 Ruminococcus flavefaciens
AAGACTTTTGTTTTCATATATTTTCCCCTATAACTACCCTTCTATTAAGATACTCTTAATAGTATCATCGCTTGAATTTATGAAAAAGAATATGCCTTTTGTTTTGTCATTTTTGTCAAAGTATTTTGCGTTTTTAATATCGCCGGTCTCATCTAACTCGTCAGGTTCGCCAAAACATTCATACAGAGTGGCAATGCTGTCACCTAATTTTATACCATTAGAAATAATCTGCTCAGCTATATCACTGTCTTCCTTAGAAATTGTTATAGACTTAATACTCTCAGGCGGTAAGGTTGGTTCACTGCCTGGACGAAAAACACAAACGCCAAGAAAATCATCATTATATCGCAGATCTGCATTTCCAAATTCATTACCATAAAAAGCATTGTCCAAATCAAGTGATATTCCATCTGCTAATGAATCAAGGTTTATCGGATACGACAGCTGTTTACCGCAAACGTAAGTGACGCTGAGAAGTTCTTCGATAGTCCAGCCGTCTACCGGAGGTTTGACCGTTTTATAGTTTGTATTATCGTTCTGTTCAGAAATGCTTACAGAAGCATCAGTATCTTTTACTTCATTACTGCATCCAGTGAAGCCGCATACGGACACAGCCGAACAAAGCAGTATTGCTAAGACTTTTGTTTTCATATATTTCCCCCATATCATATTTGATGTAAAGTATAAAATCATCTTTCTTCTAAACGATCTATAACCCAATCAAGGATATCGCCAAAGTCAAGATCTCTGCATTCTTCGCCATTATCAACATACATTATCTCACCAGTTTCAGCGTAGAAGCATACACTTACTCCCCAACCTCCGAGTTCACCGATAACAACACATTCGTCAGGAACATCGAGTGCTTTTTCGTCATTGTTCGTTATAAAATGACTAGGATCATAAAAAATGGCTGTGCCCATTTCAATTGATGAACTTTTTGAAAATCTAAGCCAATCTTTATAGGATTCAGGTATTTTTATACCGTTTTCCTTTTCCCATGACTCGATTTCCTCATCTGCAATAGGACCTTCAAATTCGGATGATTCTTCTTCCATATCATCACTTAGTTCCTCACACAGATTGATAATAGTTTTTATACGATCAGTAAGGCTATTATTTGGTATTTCTGGAAAATTCATATTATCTCTCCTTAATTAATTATTTGAAATCATGTCAAATTTATTATAAGTTACGACAGTTCTGAGTAAGATACAACTATTTGCTGAACTATACCCGAATTATTGAATGAAACTGTCATTAGATTTCCGATATGCGAATAGCTGTTTTTGTCAGTAAATTTCCCATATCTGTAAAGCTTCGTTTCCGTATCTGTTCCAACTTCTTCTGAATGATCCGGTTTGCCAAATTGTTTAAGTACGTCATCTTCTGTTGATACAAGCGGTATAATACCAGCAATATCCGAATCACTGTCCCCAACAGAAATATTGTATAATTCTGCATTTTTGTCCTTATCGTGTGCATTTCTCACTATTGTTCTGAGAATCAAGCCTTCATCGTCAGATATTTCTGCTTCATAAAGTCCGTCGTCAAATTCTTCTCCGACGAATTTATATTTCAGTCCGCTGTCGAGTTGAGAAAGCTTCTGAGGAACTATAAATTTATGTCCCTTTATGCTTATATTGTTTCTGACTGCATCAATATCAAATTTACCTTCTTCAAGAGCAAC
>DEBW01000069.1:3128-8671 GCA_002348905.1 Ruminococcus flavefaciens
GTTGAAATACTGCTTTCTTCCGGCTCTGCTTTGGCATCCTCACATCCGCTGAATGCACAAACAGATAACGCCGAACAAAGCAATATTGCCAAGACTTTTGTTTTCATTTATTTTCTCCTTATTCTACATAATTAATAACGACAGACGAAACGATATTGTCTTCGTTAAACGATATATTCATGAATTTACCTTTTGTACGATAATCACTTGTTTCTTCACGGAAGCCATAAATAAAAGAAACGATTTTACTGTCCATTATATCTGTTTCTTTCGTTGCGTCAGGTTCACCGAACAATTTAACAACATCTTCCTTGTTTGATATCTGTGGAGTAATACCATAAACATTTGATTCGGAATCATTCAGTGCAATGTTATATAAAGAAGCTTTGTCGCTTTTATCATGAGCATTTTCAGCAACAGAGCTCAATATTACGCCATTTTCATCTGATATCTCAACCTCATAAAGTCCGTCGTCAAATTCTTCTCCGACGAATTTATATTTCAGTCCGCTGTCGAGTTGAGAAAGCTTCTGAGGGACTATGAATTTATGTCCCTTTATGCTTATATTGTTTCTGACTGCATCAATATCAAATTTACCTTCTTCAAGAGCAACGGTTGAAATACTGCTTTCTTCCGGCTCTGCTTTGGCATCCTCGCATCCGCTAAATGCACAAACAAATAAAGCCGAACAAAGCAATATTGCTAAGACTTTTGTTTTCATATATTTCCCCCCATATCATATTTATTGCAAAACAATTTTTATAAAAATATTATTTATCTGCCTTTATCTTTATACTTTCGATCTCTTTGAATTCATTAACAAATTCAAATTCAACATAATTATCATTACCAAGATCATAGCATACATTATTATTGTATTCTTTATCAGGAGTTCCAAAAGCTTCAAGTATCTGATCTTTTGATGAATTGAATGAAAAACCGTTATATGAAAAGTCAAGCTCTTCAAAACCCATATCAGGATTCAACTCAATATATGTTACTATTTTACCGCTTATATTTTGATCATCTTCATAATCTTTAAGCATAACACGACCTATTCTTTTTTCATCATTGTAAATAGCACCATAAACATCATTTTCATTAGCTGGTATCAGCATTGATGTATCGAGAGTTATATCACCAAGTTCAGAAAAAGCACAAGGTAAAGTAATATCATTTCCTGATAAATGCAGTGTTGTGTTTAATTTGTTTTTTTCTTCGTCATTACTATGTTCAGTCTCAGTTACAGAAGCGTCAGCATCCGTTTCTTCATTACTGCATCCGCTGAATGCACAAACAGATAAAGCCGAACAAAGCAATATTGCCAAGACTTTTGTTTTCATTTTTTCCTCCCGATTATGCAATAGTTAATTTATAGTGAAATAAATATAAACTGAATTATGTCATCGGCAAATGCAAAGTTAAATATCCTGCCGTCATCAGCATCAAAATACTTTGTACTCTTATCGTCACCGTCACCATATTCGATCTGAGGTTCGCCTAACGCACTATATAATGTTTCACGGTTGTCATTCAGGTTAACTCCATAAACAGTTATCTTTTGAATGTCAAACTTTTCCATATCGTCATTTTTTATAAGAAAATATCCTATTTTAGAATCCCCTGTGATATCATCAAGTTGCTTACAATCTTTAAATGATATTCCACCAACATACTGTCCCTTATAGTCCAGCCGGCACGAAAGTGCATTATTCTTCTCTGAATAACTTGTATCTCCAGTCTCAAAAGAGAAATCACCGCCAAGCATACTCCATGTCATATCAGGAGACAGTTTTACTCCGCAAAGCAAAGTGTTTTCAAGCGTTTCGTCCATGTTGAAAGAACTTGCGTTTTCTTCTGATGTAGGTTCAGTTGATTCTTCTGTAGCTGTAGTTTCAGTTGTTTCGATCTGTTCCTGCGTTGTTGACTGTGTATTATCTGGTGTATCCTGCGTTTCATTGCCGCATCCAGTGAAGCCGCATACGGACACAGCTGAACAAAGCAATAAGGTCAATAATTTTTTCTGCATATGTTTTCCCCCATATCATATTTGGTGTGAAATATAAACACCTTTCTAAAATTATATATCCTTATACAAAAAATGTCAATATTTTATCATTAAAAATCAAGGCGGTTCATAAACGAACCGCCTCAGACTTTCTATAGGAATAATATGTTTGTCAGTATTTGTGTAATTCTCAATAACTCATCTTTTAATTATCAAGAGAGTCCATTCTCTGTATTTCGAGCGCATCCATACCTGTGACAGCACCGTCGCCGTTAACGTCAGCCTTTAACTTGCCCAGATCTTTGAGATTATATTTGTCACGGTTGCCGATGTACTGTAATATTGCAACTGAATCTGCTAAGCTTACCTTGCCGTCGCAGTTTGCGTCACCCTTTAACATAGAAAGCATCGTTGCAGTCTTCTCTTCAGAAGCTAAATTTATGACATCACGATGGTTTATTATGATATATGCTATTGCTGCCGAAATGTCATTAACATCGCCGCTTATGCCGTTTTCGTTGAGGTCGAAATCTTCATCAAGATACTCACGAATCTCCTTAGGAAGCTTGGTATCCTCAGCAGAAGTTTTCATATATAACTCCATTTTATACTGGTTAAGGTAGTTGTAATCTAACATATCAATAACACCGTTGCCGTTTATATCAGGGATAGCGGCTGTTTGATTTTTGACCTCATCGCTCCATTTTTCATAGAACAAATCAAAAGCATTCTTGTCGTAGCCAAGCTTTGTAGTTATATAGCCTCTATCTGCTGCATACGAACTAATAACATTGTATAAGTTAACTTTGTCATATAACGGCAAGCCTTCACATCCAGGACGCTCATTCCTATAGTATTCCGGTGTTGTATATATGAGTTTGAAATCATTCTTCAGGAAGTAATATTTTATCATGTTCATAACAGAGAGACCTGACGTTGTATTATATTCATCAAATTCAAAATCAAAGCTCATCTCTCTTTCCCACTTATCAATACCAACATGGAGCTTTGTACAATTTTTAAATACATCCTCAGTTATGCTGTCTTCTGACTGCTTCTCTTCTCTGTACCGAGTCATATCAACAGTATCAGCATTGATTATCTCTTCAAAGTCATCTCTAGCAACGTCATACATTATCATGTATTCCTCATAGTCCTGTACGTCATGAAGGTCAAATACTCCGTCGCCGTTGATGTCCAAAAGAGATTTGAATTCTGTATAGTTCTGGTCTCTTACTATGTTTATGAGATTGCTTCGTGCTGCGGTAACGAAATTGAAGAATGTTGTATATTCATATGCAGCTATAACATCATAAACTGCAACATCTGAGTAGTAGTCTTTTGTAAAGTATTCAGGCTTAAAATTATGTGTTATAACGTAGCGTGATACAAGTGTGGTATCTAATGTTGCTATTCTATAATACCATACGTTTTTCATTCTCTTTTCGGCAATCTCCTTATCACGGATATCCTTTCTGTTTTCAAGGAACTCTCTTATTTCAGCCGGCATATCATTCATATCATAATCCAGGAAATTTTGCTTGTAAAGCGGTCCAAAGAAGTGATCACCATGGTCATCTGCTGCGAATCTGCGCATCTCGTAGAAGAAGAGATATGCTGCATCACGCATATCAATTTCGCCGTTGCGGTCGATATCAATGTCGATAATGCCCTTATCTATCATGTCGAACACTTTCTGTTCTTCCTTATTTACAGTGTCAATATCCTCCACATACTGATAATTGCCAAGAGCGTATTCCTTGGCTAAATCTTCGTATTCTGTATCTGCTGCATGAGAATTATTAGCAGCGATAGGTGTCAGCATAGCTGCTGCTGTAAGCATACTTATTACTTTTTTCATATAATTACTCCTTTCGGCATCATTATCAACAGTGGTCGTAACTACCGTTGTAGTTTCAGGTGCAGTCAAAGTTGTCTGTGCAGTTGTAAGCAGCGTTGTTTTTGAAGTGAACGTTGTCTGTGCAGTTGCGGCAAACGTTGTATTTACAGTTGAAGCAGCAGGCTTGCTCTGAGCTGTACCATTGACTGCGTTAACAGCGGTCGCTGTGCTTTTTACTGTCTGTGCAGTGCTCACAGACGTATTCTGCGGAGCTGTCACTGTTGATGATATTTCGGTTTTTATAACCGTTGTATTTTTTGGTGATGTAAGGCTTGTACCTTCATTTTTTGTCTGTGTTGTTATATACTCGCTTTCATTTGTTGCTGTTGTTTCGGATTCGATAATAATTCCCGGCTTTACCGGATCAGGCATCTTCGGAGCTTTTAATGCTGTTGTGAATATACCCATTCCGATAACTGCTGCAGCGCCCGAAAGGACAGCAGCTGAGCGGAAAATTATCTTGTTCCTCCGACGTTTTGCTTCAAGTCGGGAATTGTATTTTTCAAGGATACTGTCTGCTATCTGCTCATAACTTTTCATACACAAATCCCTCCTTTTCCAGTTCGGATCTTAATGCTTTTTTTGCTCTGTAAAGCAGATTTTCTATTTGCCGATTGCTTTTTTTTAGAATGTTCGCCGTTTCGGAGTTGCTGAACTCCTCAAAGAATATAAGATACAATACTTGTGAATATTCCGGAGATATCCTTTTCAATGCCGTATGAAGCTGTATCTTCTGCTCGTTTTTCACATGGTTTCTGACGATATCAACTTCATCAGAGACCGTATAAAGTTCATCTATTGGCACTTCCGGAGCTTTTGCCCTTTTTTTCAGAAAATGCAGTGTCTTATACCGTGCTATGGCATAAAGCCATGTTTTAAAACTACTTTTCCCGTTAAATTTTGGCTTTTCGATAAGCAGATCACAGAAAACGTCTTCAGCCATTTCTTCCGCCAGACAGATATTACCGATAAAGCTGTTCAAAAAGAGAACAAGTCCGTCGTTATATTCACTTACAATTTCAACTATTGCATCCTTATCACCTTGAAGGAAACGGAGGTAGCTACTTGCACCGTTATCCATTACTGCTCCTTTCTGAAATATTATGAAAATTTTCATTCACTTCTTAGTGTACGAAGATATAAAAAACTCTCACAGCTTTAATATATTTTTATTTTTTAACTATAGATACATCTAAAATACCTCCTGCGAATTGCTCACAGGAGGTATTTCTGTTATTTTTTTATCTTTCTGTATCGTGCCATTAATGACATCAAGTCGTATTTACACATTTCAGGCTTTGTTTCCATAAGCTTCTGCTGTGTGACAAGACACGGGTTTTTACGGAATTTATCGCTCCTCTCGCCTGCTCTCCAGCCGATAGAAGCCATATAACAGCACCAGCGGCGATGTTCAAGAGATGCGATCTCATACGCAAAGCTGTCTTTCTTCATCGCTTCAAGGAGTTCTTCCTCTGTGCCGTTCATCTGCCATGCAGAGCCGGTATACTTCATAAGTTTGCCGTCTTTTCCGAGAAGTTCCTCAAGCTTTTCTGAAAGCTCAACTCCGTTTTCAGCGGCAAGCTTCGGGATGATATCGTCCTTAACCTCGTCGTGATATGCGGCAGCCTTGCTTGA
>DEBW01000134.1:0-5258 GCA_002348905.1 Ruminococcus flavefaciens
ATTACCTCTTTTTCGGTAAAACCTGTAAATTCTTGTATCGGAGCAGCATTTGTCATTGCAATCTCGGTAAACATATTGAGTGCTGAGTGCTTGCCATACTTTTTTATAGGCAGTATTCCTGTCATATATGCAAGGGCTACATAGCTCTGATCTTTCAATATATCCCTTAAAAAATTGAGGTACTGTTCTTGGGATTTTTTATCATTTTTCATTTCACGGAATATACAGTCCCATTCATCAATGATAAATATAAAAGGAATTTTGTATTGAGCAAATGCTTTGTTCAATACATTAAGCAAAGTCTTTCTTCTTGGCATATTCAAATCGGGAAACTGTTCGGTGACTTCGTCAATAATATCCTCGCATATGAATTGTATCATTTCATCAATATTCTTTGATTCTCCCAAAAAACTTACCATATTGATGTGTATTACATTGTATTTGTTAAGATGCTTTTCAAAGGAAGAATCAGCTGATATCTTATACTTACTGAACATATCCTTTGAATCACAGCCTCTGCTGTAATATGCTGAAAGCATATCACCTGCCATGGATTTTCCGAATCTTCTTGGACGACTGACACATATATATTTATTAGTAGTTCGGATTTTACTATTTGTATGCCTGATCAGTTCTGTCTTGTCAACATATATCTCGGAATTCAAAGCTTCCTGAAAATCAGTATTATCAGGGTTAAGATATATTCCCATTGCCGTTCCTCCTTTGCGCTTATATTACCTCTATTATACTCTATATCGCTTTAAAAATCAACTGTTTTGAGAAAAATAGGATTTCATACTGCTTTGTAGTTTGCTACAACTCATACAGCCGCACAAACCGGTTTTATCGGCTTCTGGTCTTGTCGGTGTCATATCCACATTCTTGCGGCTTTTTCCTAAAATCAGCCATTCTCACTGTGATTTTGGTTCCGATTTTTCAAAGTTCAACTGCAATTATCATGTCCATTATCTCAAAAACATCGACAGAACGATCAAATTCAGCACGATAAGCCAATCCACCCATATCTGTTGGATAGTAACCAATAATGGTGTGTTCATTATCATAGCTTTCCTCAGTAACGAATACTCTGCCCTTATACTCATATTGCTCTATACCTTGATTTGCAAGTTTTCCGGCTGATCTTTCCTGATCTTGAATATATATTTGTCCGTTAGTAAATTCGTATGTTATATTCCAGCAAAAAGCCTCTTTAGAATCAATTTTTCCGTATTGACTTACAATTCCAACCTTGTAACCGCAGAAATCGTTATGTATGCATTTTACGATATCATAGCCGAATCTTTCCTTAGCTTCTTCATAGCTAACATTTAAGGATGTGTATACTGCTCCGGGCTTTATTATATTTGTATTATCTGCTTCTTTCTCGTCAGTGTTCAGTTCGTATTTTTCTATAAGTTCTTGTCTCAATATACAGAAATCAAATATATCGACTGTTCCGTCATCATTAAAGTCAGCAGCTTTCCAGTTAGCAAGTTCTGCATTTGGAACGGCTAATAACCATTTATGGAATGTTACAGCGTCAGCAATTGTAAATCTTCCATCAGCATTTACATCTCCCTTAACCGTCATATCATCAGCTGAAGCCATAAATGTATTTGATAATGCAAGGGAAAGACTTATGGCTGATATAAAAGATATAATTCTTTTTTTCATATTATTCACCTCAGTTCCTTATCTCAATGGATATTATCATATCCATAATTTCGTAAACATCTGCGGATCTGTCAAAAACAGCAACATATGCTAATCCATAATCGCCATCAGGATAGTATCCTATTGTTATCTGCTCATCATTAAGAAATGTTTCGTCATTAAATGTTCTATCAAGATAATCGTATTGTTTCGGTCCGTAAGTCGCTCTTGAACCAATCATTTTATCCTGATCAATAATGCCTACAATACCGTTTGTAAATTCATAAGTGATCTGTACGCATAATGCATCTTTTGAATTGATATCGCCATTACGGCTTACTATTCCTGCTTTATATCCAATAAAGCTGCTGGCTGTACATTCAGCTAAATCCTGTGAAAATCGTTCTTTTGCTTCATCGTAGCTAACGCTGATATTTGTCAAAACTCCCATCGGATTTTTCGGTACATCGGATGTTGCAGGTGATTCTGTTTCTGTGTGAAACGATGGAGAAGACTCGATCGCAGTTTGCTGCGACGTTGAAATTGTTTCGTTATTATCAGATGCAGTTTGCTGAGTTGACGGAGTTGTTTCACTATTTTGCTGATTATTATCATAGATTGTATGCTGTTCCACAGGAACCGTACTATTAGTTTCTGTGGTAACTGTACGTTCTGATTCTGAACTTTGAACAGGAACAGTTACTGTTGTAGGCTTGGTGCGTTTATCTGACTGAATCGAAGTGCTGTTGGTTATTGCTGTAGTAGAAATATTGGGTATTTCTATTGTTTGTTCTTCAAGTATATCAGGCTGCACAAAATCATGTGGAATATTTTGGATATGACTCCAATATCCAACACCTAACACCACAGTAAGGAATAAACAAGCTAATACCGGCACTGTCCGTTTGATCGTGCGGATACGTTTTTTCTTCTTTTCCTGATGTTCATTATATCTGGAAAGTAAGCTTTGGTACATTTCATTATGATTCTTCATAATCAAATCCACTCCTTTCCAGTTCGGCTCTCAACGCTATTTTCGCCTTGTAAAGATAATTTTTGACCGATTTTTCAGATTTTTTCATGATCAAGGCTATTTCAGCAATACTGAATCCTTCAAAATAACTAAGGAACAGCACTTGTCTGTATTCAAGTTTTAATTGGTGTAATGCCTGATGAATCATTCTTTTCTGTTCTGTTTTTATGTAATTGTCTTCGATGTCATCCTCAACAGAGATATAATCCTGCGATTCCAGCGGAACAACACTGAGTTTTGCGTGCTTTCGGAGGTGTTTTGCGGTTATATTACGCCCGATAGCAAAGAGCCATGTCTTGAAAGAGCTTTTTCCAGAGAATTTAGGATGTTTTATCATCAATTCCAGGAAAGTATCCTCTGCTAAATCCTCAGCTAAATGAATATCCTGAACATAGCTGTTCAAAAAAAGCATTAATCCCGCTTGATACTCACAAACTATTTCAAGCATTCCCTCATTGTCGCCCGCAAGGAAACGGCGGTAGCTACTTTCACCGTTACCCATAGGGGATCCCTCCTCTCAAGGGCGATTTTCCTACCCTTTACTTATTAGTACCATTTCTCTGAAAAATGACTTCGTATTTTTTGAAAAAATCTGCTAATCTATGAAGTTTGTTAAATCTGAATAGATATTATATAGCAAAGTTGGTCAAATCGCAATAGGAAAAAGCGGAGCAGCTTTTGATTTAGATTGCATCGGGCTTCTGAGGCATAATGAGTATTCTGTATGGATTCTGTATGAAATCAACAAAATCAACTTTTAATAATAGAAACAGCGGCACCCGATAACAGGCGCCGCTGATTTTGTAATTTAACAGGAGAATTATTTGGTAGCTCAATTTATTGTTCAACGATCGCAAATGATGGATCCGACAGACTTTCTTTTATATATCCTCGCTCAGGAATTCCTTAATATTCTTTGAGCCGCCTGTTGAAACATAAGAATAGTAGGATAACACCTGAGAAGCATCTGAAGCATCAATATTCCCGTCGAGGTTTACATCCATAGCCTTCTCTTCTTCGTCAGTGATCTTGTAATCGGATGTAGTCGATAAAGTGGAATACACCGATAGTATCTTACTGGCATCAGTTGCATCTATTCGGGCGTCTCCGTTTGCATCTCCGAGAAAGGATATATATGGCGTTACATCAAATCCAACTTCATCTGAATAAGCGGACGGACTCATCTTCAAAAAACCGGGCAGTGAATTATCGACAAATATGGCGATTTTAATGCTATTTTTTGATAAGGTATTTTCAGATGTAAGATAGTATTCGCATCCATTGTAGTCTTCGATCGGGTTTTCCCAATGATACTTTGTTTGCTTGTTCAGGCAGTCTATTACATTTTTTATCTCTTTAACGCTGTTTAATCCGTAGATAACAAGATAGTCGGTATGACGATAACCCTTGCTGCAATCAAGCACTGCATCAACTTTAATATCTGTCGGAAGAACACTGTTTCCGTTTTCATCCTTTGTAAGCAGATCTATGAATTCCTCTGAATTAGAGAAAGCCGGGGTTTCAGGAGTTA
This sequence comes from Ruminococcus flavefaciens, assembly GCA_002348905.1. Taxonomy (GTDB): domain Bacteria; phylum Bacillota; class Clostridia; order Oscillospirales; family Ruminococcaceae; genus Ruminococcus; species Ruminococcus flavefaciens_O. Next base: position 4,218 of record DEBW01000134.1, read on the forward strand.
AGTCAGGCTGCGTATAAGTAGAAATGCTCGTTATCAAAGCCGATGTGCGTGCTTTGGAAAGCTGTTCATCATCTAATTCGCACACAATTGTGGCGGTATAGCTTGAACACCATGCCTTTGATGGGTCAGCACCAATATCTGTCAGAACTTGTTCCGCTGCTTCCTTATATGCTTCTTTTAGATAATTCAATCGAAGTTCCCCAGCCGTTTCTTCTATCTTTGACGTATCCGGAGCTTTATAGAATATCCAGTAAACATTTGCAGTTTCAAATTCAGATAAAGCAGGCGGGGGCTCTTGAATCTCAGCACTCTCAGCTGAACACGTAAAAGAAGTAAAACCTGATGCAAGTAAAAAAGCTAATACTACTGACGTTACCTTTTCTTTCATAATGATTCCTCCTTGTTTATTAGAATGAATTCTTTCAATTTATCTCTTCCTCGTCACGGTTGCGAGGAGTAGTCTTATCTTTTACAAGCTGTAAAAGGCGTGTATTGGTAGTCCGGATACCTTCAATCTCGTTAGATGCCTCGGTACTCTGTACCTTAGCAACCTCAATAAGACGGTCAAGTTCCGCAGGCTTCTGTTTCAGATAAAGCTCCTGCCTGCCTTTATATTCATGGATCTCGGCTACAAGACCGATGATCTCGCTGTCCCATGACATACTTGCAAGGATACTGTAATCAAAGTTTCTCATAGTTTCGCACTCATTTTTCATAATTATAAACAATTTTAGGAGATAAGTCAAGCCTTTAGGCGAAATTCCTCTAAATAATATTATGTGTTAGGAGATATGTTTAATTCAAATCATATACTATAAATGATAGAAGCATCCCGAGACTCAATTATCATTCTATCGGTAAATCAATATATGTAAATAAAATGCCAGCCCTTGATTAAGAGCTGGCATCATTCAAGCATTGTACCACCGTAAATGTCGTGCGATTTTCGTGTGATTTTCGACTGTAAATTAGTCACACGCAACTGAAAAATTGCAGTTAAAACTGTTTTCGACAGGTAAGAGAAAAGCCTGTATTTCGGTG
>DEBW01000134.1:5384-5590 GCA_002348905.1 Ruminococcus flavefaciens
TACCAACTGAGCTATACCCCTATCGTTTGTTTTGTTTTAACTTGTCGTTGACAACAAATATATTATAGCAGGAAAGAAGTAAAAAGTCAATAGGGAAATAAATATTTTTTTATTTTAACTAAAATGGTTCGGAAGTTGACGTAAAAAGTGGAACGTGGTATAATTGTTGAAAAAAACGGAGGCAAGGGTATGAAGTACAGAGTGCC
>DEBW01000134.1:5762-10869 GCA_002348905.1 Ruminococcus flavefaciens
TGAGGAGAGGTGTCCGTTTCTGAATAAAATGGGATTGTGTGACATTTTCACTGAGCTTGGAGAGGAGCATCTTTGTCAGATATGCACGGATCATCCGAGATATTACGAGTGGTTCGGAGACGTAAAGGAAGGCGGTATAGGGCTTTGCTGCGAGGAATCAGCGAGGATCATTCTTTCAAACGACCATTATACAGAGGAGTATGAGATACAGGAAGAAGAGGGAGAATATCCTGACGGAAAGCTTTATGAGTTATTGTTTAAGGCTCGTGAGGAGATAATTTATCATTTGCAGAATGAACCTTTGGATAATGCTGTATGTACGATGCTTGATTATGCTGAGAAGCTTCAGGTGAATATAGACAACGGAGAGTATGTGCTTCCTGAGTGGAAAGCTGAAACAGCAGGGGAGAACTCTGGCATAGTGCCGGTACTTGAATATATGACCGGACTTGAACCTATAGACAGCAAGTGGATAGCGTGCATAAAAAGATGCATAGATATTGCAGAGAAAGTGCCGCTGAGGTTGTCTGAGCATGAGATATATCTCCGCCGTATAGCAGTATACTTCATATACCGCTACTTTATGAAAGGAGTATTTGACGGCGAGATAATTTCAAGGGTGAAGCTTTCGGCTGTAAGTACGCTGGTTATAGGATATTTGTGGAGCTGTGAGAAGTATAATAAAGGAGTATGCGGCTTTGAAGAATGTGCATGGCTCGCAAAGAATTACTCAAAGGAGATAGAGTACAGCGAGGAAAATCTCGAAGCCTTAGCCGATGCGTTTTATGAAGAACCGTATTTTTCATCTTCGGCACTTAAAGGTATGTTTTCGTGTTAACTATATAGAAAAATCTGTATTATATACTTATTCTGCCAAAAATATAAACGCAATTTGACACATCACGTATTTTATGTTAAAATAGCAGAAACAGGCTGTGTAGTAAATTTTTTTGACAGCTACCCCGTTTTTGACGAACCTGCCTGCGTATACTATAATATATGGGGGTGATCTGAATGGATCCGGATAAACATCAAATCATGACCCAGGTCTATCGTGCGAAGAAAGACAATGCTGCTGCTGACGAAATGATCGAGGCTTATATGCCGTTCATAAAGGCGGAAACTGCAAAGTTCATCAACCGTTCTCCTGACCAGAGCGATGATGAGCTTAGCATTGCTATGTTTGCTTTCTATGAAGCCATACGTGGCTATTCAAGGCTGAAGGGTTCGTTTCTGAAATTTGCGGCATTAAAAATAAAAAACAGGCTGATAGATTTCTATCGCCGTGAAAAAAGACATAGGATACAGGTATCTCTCGACGAGCAGTCTGAGGATAAACCTGACCTGTTGGATACTATCCGTGATGAGCACGACGAGTTTGCAGAGTCGGAAGTCCGTGAAGCTACAAAGCTTGAAATAGAGGAGCTTTCGGCGCAGATGCAGGATTTCGGCGTTTCAATGACGGATATAGCAGAAAATTCACCAAAGCAGCAGCGTACACTTGAAGCTTGCCAGAAAGCTGTTGCATATGCGAGAAATGCTCCGGACATTCTCGATGATTTCCTTAAAACCAAGCGTGTACCTCTTGCGAAGCTTGCTGAGGGAGCAGGCGTTGAGAGGAAAACTCTCGAAAGACACCGGCGATATCTTGTTGCCGTACTGCTGATATGCACAAACGGCTATGAGATACTTAGAGGACACATAATGCAGGTATTGAAAGGTGGGGAGAAAACATGAAATATCTTGTAATGGAGTGTCATGAGGGATATGCCGTACTCATGGACGAGGATGCAGTCTTCGTAAAAGCGGCAGACCTTCATTACGAGGTCGGTCAGACTGTAACAGATCCGATACTCATGGAGGAGAACAAGAGTACTCCTGTGATATCACGCCGTTCTATAATAAGAATAGCTACAGTTGCAGCCTGTCTTGTACTGGTATCATTTTCGGGATATCAGTTCTATTCAAGGAATATGACAGATTCAGTAGTGCTTTCGACCTCTGCTGCTGAGATAGAAATGCACATCGGCAAGGACGGAAGTGTTGTCTCACTTAAAAGCAAGAGCGATATAGGTAAGGAGATACTTAAAAAGTATAAAGAGCAGCATAAGAAAAATCAGGACAGTGCAGGAGCTGCAAATGATATACTGGCGATACAGATTGAAAACGGCTATATATCAAGCGGCGACACTATAGATGTATTTATAGACGCTGACAGCTCATCTGATTATGACAGCTACAAGACGGAGATAGAAAAAGAGATCATTAAGCTTGACCTTAAAGTAAGCGGATCTGAAAATTCAAAGACAGATAACGAAACACCGTCAGTAAATGATGAGATAAAGCAGAATAATGAAAGTGTAAGTACCGCTCCGCATGAAGAGCCGAAAGCGGAGGAAACAAGCAATACTCCGGCTGCTCCGCCGGCTGTCGGAAAACCGGAAAATGATAAAAAACCGGCTGACGATAAGCCTGCACCTCCAGCGGAGCAGCATCCGGAGCATGAAACTCCAGCACCTGTGGATCCACCGGCTGTAGGAAAGCCGGAAGAGCATCCCGAAGCCGGAAAGCCTGAGGAGGCTAAGAAGCCTGAGCCGCCGGCACATCCGGAGGAAGACAAGAAGCCGGAAGCTCCGAAGCCTGCTGAGCCGGATAAGGGACACGAAGCTTTAAAGCCTGAGGATAAGAAGGAAGAAGCTCCGAAACCGGATGATTCATTAAAGCCTAAACCTCCTGAGCCTCGCCGCAGTCCGGTAATTTCCGAGCCTGATGCTCCTGAGCTGCCGGAAATAAAAGAAGAAGCTCCAAAGCCGGAAGAAAAATTGCCGGAGCATGAAATAAAAGAAGAAGCTCCGAAACCGGAAGCTCCGCATGAGCATTTACTTAAAGAAGAAAAACATGATGTAATATAAGAACCTGTCTTCACAATATATAATAGCCGATTTTTTGAAAATTTTGCTTCTAATTGTGAAGAAAGGTTCTAAAAATAAGCCATAGTATTTCTTTCAGAAGTACTATGGCTTTTCTGTTGACTAAGCATGGAGGCTATGTTATAATTGTTGCTGAAATAAAATGAAATTTACGGAGGACGAGTATGAATGATATTATTGAACTGATAAAGCAGAAGTACGGCGATTTATGTCAGCTGTGTCCGCCACTTGATGAAGAAAAGTATCCTCTTGCTGAAAAAATGCTTCCGGCTGTACTGTTTGAAGCGCTAAAGATAAGCGATGGTGTTCTTGAATTGATGTCGCATCCGAATGTAGATGACGGCAAGCCGTTTCCTATCGGCTTCATTATAGACTCGTTTGAGGGAATTTGTGCCAATTCAAGAGAGCTCAGTGAATTATGCGGCGTGGAAGGTCTTGCTTTTGCAGGAAACGGGGCAGGCGGTTATTACGTCATTGATCCTGATGGAAAAATCTATCTCTATGAGTGCGTTGGTGAAGAAGGTGAGTTCTACGCAGAAAATATAAGAGAGTATATTTTAAAATAAACTGATAAGGAGATATAATATGGCATTTAATACCAGTGCTCTTGAAGAAAAAGAGCGCCGTACATATAATCTTACAATGTGGCCTCGGAAAGGTGAAATAATAACTCCGAAAGCTGGAGTAATTGATAGTGAAAATGATATTCGTCTTTTTTGTTATGGAAATGGTTCATATAGAGAGGCAAGTGACGAGTATCAATTTATATTTGATTATAAAGGCGTTGTTATGAACGTTAATGTCAGTGAAAAAATTAAAGATTTTGATATCTATTATTCGTTGATTGAGATAGATGGAGAAAAAGAATTAATTACAGAAGAAATGAAAAGATCACTTTCTGATGCAATAAGATTCTATGGCGTTTTCAAATGGAACATAAAAGATAATAGAGCTGTTGTTCATACTGAATTTTAAGATTTTTTGTAAAGTGGGGCAGGCGAAATATATGAATATCGAAAAACAAATTATAGATATTGAGAAAGGAAAACAAATAGGATATACGATCATAAAAGAAAATGCTATGTTAAAATGCGGAATCCAAAAAAGGAAAGAATGTGATTATTTAGTTTATATTTCAAGTCATGATTTTGAATTTGATCATATGGATACTGGTGTGCGAGAATATTATTCATTTTCAGATTTGGAAAAAGCAATAGATCATATAATTTCTAAGGGATTTCCGTTTGATAAGTTTTCGGCTCAAAAAGGAAACAAAATATTTAATGTCAATTTTTTTCGTGAAGATAATACCAAATTCATAAAATAAGTTCTCCTATACTGGATATATACCGGCAAAAAAATAAAAAATCTCAAAAAATTTTTAGAGGATTTTTCGGCTGTATTCCGGCAAAATCAGCACATCTGAAAAAATTTTCAGAAATTTTTTTCAGAATACCCCGTTTTCAGAAAACTCCCTGCGTAAACTATATACAGAAACCCACGAAGGGTTCGGTCAAAGGAAATGACCTGTTCAGAAAATATTTTATTGTAAAGGAGTTTTTTACCATGAAAAACAAGAAGTCCATTTTCGCTGCAATCGCAGCAATCGCAGTTATCTCAGCCGCTACAGGAGCTACCTCTTATGCTGCAAAGAACCTTGCAGACGAAAAGAAGCCGGCAGAAAAGCCAGTAGCTGTAGAAGAAATCAAGGAAGAGGTTACAGAGGAAGCTGCTGTTCCTGCTGAGGAAGCTGCTACAGAAGCTGAGAACGAAGTAAAGCCTGCTGAAGAAGTTAAGCCTGAGGAAGCTGTAAAGCCTGAGGAAAAGGCAGAAAAGCCTGAGAAACCTGCTGAGAAGGAAGAGAAGCCTGAGGAAGCAGAGAAGCCAGCTGAGAAGGAAGAAAAGGCTGAGGAAGCTGAGAAGCCTGCTAAGGAAGAGAAGGCTGAAAAGGAAGACAAGAAGCCTGCTAAGCACATTGGTATGCGTGAAGTTGTTGAGAACATCAACAATACATTCGATATCGACGCAAAGGATTTCAAGGACGACGAAGCTAAGGATAACTGGTTCGATTTCATAAAGAACAACATCGAAACACCAAAGGCACCTGAAGCTCCAAAGGCTCCGGAAGCACCAAAGGCACCAGAGGCTCCAAAGGCTCCGGAAGCACCAAAGGCACC
>DEBW01000134.1:10941-12230 GCA_002348905.1 Ruminococcus flavefaciens
GCTCCGGAAGCACCAAAGGCACCTGAGGCTCCAGCAGCTCCAGAGGCACCAAAGGCACCTGAGGCTCCAGAGGCTCCAAAGGCACCAGAAGCTCCAAAAGCTCCTGAAGCTCCAAAGCACGGTCCTAAGCACGAGGAAAAGCCTGTAGAGGTTGCTCCTGTTGAGGATACAACTGTTGCAGTTGTGGCTGAATAATAACATATAAAAATATAATTTTACATAGAATATATACTTTCCCCTGATAAACTTTCCGCAAAAATATAAAAATATAATGAAAGAGACAGTCCGAAAAAATGGACTGTCTCTTTTTGTTGACAGTAAATATATGCTGTGCTATAATTGTTACTAATATAAACCAAATCTGAATTTATGAGGGAAAGTAATATGGAAAAGCTGAATCAAACATCATACCAAAGTATCATGCACCAAATAGAAAAAACACCGTGCGGTACAGTTTATCCGCTTTCAATCGCTGAAATGCGTCAGTATGGAGATATCTATAAAGAAGGTGACTCCGTTTTATTTTGGCACTATTGCGGATTTGCTTTTCTTTATGGTGCTTGCGACAACTTATTTCTTGAAGCGGTTTACAATATGTTTTTGAGTTCATGCAGTGATCTGCCAAGACGTTTTATACTGTTCTCAGCAAATCCGGTAGTTATTGATTTCTTCCGAAATAAGCATGATATTGTATTGGGAAAGCGGTATAGTTTTGAATATCCGCTTGATGCTCCTTTTATTAGCAGTAAAATAAGACCTGAGTACAAGGTGTGTCAATTCAATAAGGATATGTTTGATAACATACAGGGACGTATTACACCTCGTTTTTCCTGGAGAGATGCTTCTGAATTTTTGAATAATGGAATGGGTTATTGTGTCCTGTATCAGGAGAAAGCTGTTTCATGGGCTTTTTCGGCTGCTGTAAGCATAGATGAGATCGACATCGGAATTGAAACAGCTTCAGATTACCGTCACATGGGACTTGGACTGGCGATAGCAGAAAAAATGATACAATTCTGTTTTGAACAGCATAAACGTCCTGTATGGTCGTGTGATGCAAATAATATAGCCTCACAAAAAACAGCTGAAAAATTAGGATTTGTAAAAAATTCAGAATACGTAACTATCAGACGATAATTGAAATTCGGAGGTGAAGATATGTTTATTCCTGAGATACCAAACAACAGTTTAAAAGATGAGATAACTCAGATAGTTGAGCTGAGCGAAAAACTTGAAAACGATTATGACTTTGAGTATTCTCCGCCAATTAGAGCGTGTTCACATAAATC
>DEBW01000157.1:0-320 GCA_002348905.1 Ruminococcus flavefaciens
AGCCTTACAGATTTCTATATTGACAATGCAGCAGGTTCTAAGGACGGTAAGAAGTCTGCTATAGTTACAGGCGGCGGCAAGGGCGGACAGTCCACACCATCTGTTACTACTTCAAACGGCGGCACAAATCCTACTGTTACAACAAAGGCAGGCGGCACAAATACAGGAAACTGGAACAAGAGCAATGCAGGTCTTAAAAATGTATTCTCAAATCATTTCAGAATAGGTACTGCTGTATCTGCTAACGAAGCAAGCCAGCACGGCGATTTCGTTGCTAAGCACTTCAACAGCATCACTCCTGAAAACGAACTCAAGCCTGA
>DEBW01000157.1:468-804 GCA_002348905.1 Ruminococcus flavefaciens
CTTCAAGGAGAACTTCAGCTCAAACGGTCAGCTCGTATCAAAGGATATAATGAATCAGCGTATCGAAAACTACATCAATAACGTATTCACAATGCTCAAGACAGAGTATCCTACAGTTCAGTTCTATGCTTACGATGTAGCTAACGAGTGTATGGCTGACAGCAGAAACGGCGGTCTCAGACCGGCTGGCATGAATCAGCAGAACGGCGAGTCACCATGGAATCTTATCTACGGCGACGACAGCTACCTCGATGTAGCATTCAAGGCTGCTAAGAAGTATGCTCCTGCTGGCTGCGAACTTTTCTACAACGATTACAACGAATACGATGACGGCAA
>DEBW01000157.1:921-1405 GCA_002348905.1 Ruminococcus flavefaciens
TCGGTATGCAGTCTCACCTTGACACATCTTACCCTGATGCTAAGAGATACAAGGAAACTCTTGACCTCTTTGCTTCAATCGGATGCGATATCCACGTAACAGAGCTTGATGTTACCTGCACTAATGAACAGGCACAGGCTTCCTACTACAAGGGCATAGTTGAGGATATCCTCAATTGTCCAAACGTTTCATCCCTCACATTCTGGGGTACAAACGACGGCATGAGCTGGAGAGGCGACAGAAATCCGCTCATATTCAACAGATCTTATCAGCCAAAGGCTGCTTATGATTCAATCGTTTCACTCGTAAGCGAAAGCGAGTACGGTGATGGTTACACAGGCGGCGGCGTAAACACAAAGCCTGAGGAAACAACAAAGGCTCCTTCAACTCAGACACCTGCAACAAGCACAACAAAGGCTCCTTCAACAGGAACACCTTCTAACATCACATACGGCGACGTTAACCTTGACGGTAAGGTAACTGT
>DEBW01000157.1:1573-9520 GCA_002348905.1 Ruminococcus flavefaciens
ACCAATCCAGAAGTATGATGCTGGCATTGTAAAGTCACTTCCTGTTGGTGCAGCTCAGACTCAGGTAACAACCAAGGCTGCTTCAAATTCAACAACAAAAGCTGCTGTAGCTACAACTACAGCAGCTCCAAAATCATCAATAACTCCTATCGTTGCATCTTTTGAGTCCGGCAACAGCGGCTGGACTTCAAGAGGTGACAGCGTAAGTATCACATCTGACAGCGACAGCTTCTACAGCGGCAGCAAGTCAGTAAAGGTTTCCGGCAGATCAGATGCTTGGAACGGTATTGCTTACGAACTCGGCAGCGATATCAAGGCTGGCGGCACATACAGCTTCTCAGCTGCTGTAATGCAGGCAAGCGGTGCTACAGAAGAAATGATGATATCTCTCCAGTACACCGGTTCAGACGGAAAAACTGCTTATGACCACATCGCTTCTGGAGATGTTGCTGCAAAGACATGGACTAAGCTCGAAAACACAGCTTATACAATCCCAGCCGGTGCTACAGATCTCTTACTCTACATCGAAACAGCTAAAAGTACTTGTGACATCTACGTTGACGACGTAACAGTTGCATCTGAGGGCGAAAAGTCCAAGATCACAACAGGCGGCGGCACAGTAGGCGAGATCAAGGTTCCTGAAAGAAAAGACGGCGTTGATATCTCATGGATCGATCCAAGCAAGCCGATGGTTGCTATCAGCTTCGACGACGGTACAAGAGACGCTACACAGGAAAGAAGAATCATTGATGCTCTCAACAAGAACGGTTTCCACGCTACATTCTTCTATGTAGGCAACTGGATCACAAGTCCTGAAACTGTAAAGTATGCTTATGAGGGCGGTCATGAAATCGCTAACCACACAACTACACATCCTTACCTTTCAAGAATATCCGCAAGCGAGATCAGAAAGGAATTCGATGATACTGATGCTAAGCTCAAGAGCATCATCGGTACTGAGCCTTCAAAGCTCATGAGACTTCCTTATCTCGATTGCAATGCTACAGTTCAGGCTACACTTAATGATGTACCGCTTATAAGCTGTGCAATAGACACTCAGGACTGGAACGGCGCTTCTAAGGATCAGATCGTTAACACGATCAAGAGCAATATGTCTAACGGCAACCTCAAGAATGCGATAGTTCTCTGTCATGAGAATTATAGTACTACAGCTTCAGCTATGGAAGAAGTTCTTCCATACCTCAAGGCTCAGGGCTGGCAGGTAGTAACTATATCCGAGATGTACGCTGTTAACAACAAACAGCTCAAGGGCGGACAGGTACATACTCGCTGCTAATTAATCAAGACATCTACACACATTCTGATTATCCCCAAATTTCCCTGAAAAAACAGTCGGTTTTCCGGCTGTTTTTTCGTTATGGGAGTTTGAGATTTATGAAGTTTATGTGAAAATTAACTTAACATATCTTTCACAGTTTGTAACATAGTTGTCGCAAAAGTGAAAATAATTACACTAAATCTTGCTGAAAAACATACATTAACTCCAAATGCATTTCACATACCAAATCTATAATATAGTCAAAGGTTAAGGAAAACACCTGAAACCGATGAAAAACTTTTGAAAAGGAACGTGAATGGTATGAATGAATATAATTACGATGTAGAAGAGATCAAGGAGCAGAACAACGAGAACTACACAGGCTTCAGCACAGACGGAGGTTCTCCTAAGAAGCCAAAGAAGCACACCGCNNTTAAAATAGCAGCTTCACTTATGGCAATGGTTTGCGTGTCAGCCGGTTCGATAGGTGTATACAGCAAGATAAATGACAGATTCTCTGATACCAAGGCAATAGTTGAGGATTCATCTTCTGAAACTTCCGCTGAGTCAAGTGCAATAAAGGCTGATACAGTAGGTCTTATCAAGACAGAAAAGAACAGCTCAGGCGAAATGGATACTGCTGATATAGTTGAAAAGCTTCTCCCGTCAGTAGTAGGAGTTGAGTCAAAATTCGAGATAACACAGCAGGATAATTCCGGATTCTATTTCGGATTCGGCGGTTTCGGCAGAGAGTCTGAGCCTTCGACATATACAGCTACCGGCACAGGTACAGGAGTTGTTATCACTGACAACGGCTACATCGTAACAAATGCACACGTTATCTACGACAGTGAAAATGGTGCAGGCGAGGCTAAAAGCGTTTCAGTAATACTCAACGATGAGGAGAACTATGACGCTGAGATAATCGGATATGATACAGACTGCGATATTGCAGTACTTAAAATAAAGGCAGAAGGTCTTACAGCAGCAGAGTTCGGCAACAGCGATGAGCTTCGCCTTGGCGAATCAGTTATTGCAATCGGCAATCCGCTTGGTTTTGACCTTATGGACACAGTAACAGGCGGTATGATATCCGGTCTTAACAGAAATATAACTATCAATGACAAGGCAATGAACCTTATACAGACAGATGCAGCTATAAACTCCGGAAACTCCGGCGGTCCGCTCATCAATAAGTCAGGTCAGGTCATCGGTATCAACTCTTCAAAGATGTCCTCATCCTACTCAGGTCAGGCATCTATCGAGGGTATCGGATTTGCTATCCCTTCCAATTCAGTATCATCAATAGTTGATGATATCATGAAGTACGGCTATGTTACAGGAAAGCCTCAGCTTGGCGTAAGCTGTCAGGACGTAACAGAGAATCTTTCTGAAATGTTCGATCTTCCTGTCGGAGTTTATGTAACAGCAGTATCCGACGGCAGTGCAGCAGATAAAGCCGGTTTAAAGAAGGGCGATGTTATCACAGCAGTAGACGGCAAGGAAGTAAAGACTTGTGAGGAACTCAACGCTCAGAAGAATCTTCACTCTGCCGGAGATAAGATAGAGTTAACATATACGAGAGACGGAAAGGAGGAAAAGGTAGAAGTTACTCTCGACGAAGTTGAAGGCAAGAAAAATAAGTAAACGAAACAAAAGAATAGCATAAAAACAGCGGCACTTGGTAAGCAAGTGCCGCTTTATATGTTTATGTATATTTATCTTTTCCTTGCTATATGGTCAGGGCCAACGGCTTCGTTCGTAGAGTAAAGCTTCTTGAAGTCTGTAGGAGTGCAGTGCTTTATCTCCTTGAATATGCGGTTGAATGTCGTCAGACTCTTGAAACCGGAGCGCATAGCCACTTCTGTGATAGGGATATCCGGATCAAGGAGCAGACTTTCAGCGGCTCTTGTACGTCTTGCGTTGATGTACTGCAAGTACGACATAGAGTTGTACTGCTTGAATATTCGTGAAAAGTGATACTTGCTGTAGCCGGCAACATCAGCGAGCTGGTCAAGTGTGATATCGTACATATAGTTAGCGTCGATATACTTGAGGACTACGCTGAATTTTTCGTTATATTCATCGAGCTTTCCGTCATCACAGTCGAGGAAGCTCTTGTTCTTTTCGAGATGAAATTCACGTACAGCGATAAGAAGTTCGATAAGAGCGGCGTATATCTTAACGTCTGCCAGTTCAGACTTAGTGCCGTACATCGCATGGATATCGAGCATTACCTTTTTAGCCAGCACATGAAGCTCCTTATCAAGCTCAGGAGTTATGAGCAGGGGAGTATTAAGGCTTCGCATGACAGGTTCAAGAGCGGTAACATCACCGAGAACTGAATTGTCACACTGGAAAATAAGTCTGTTTCCCGGAACAGGAGGCATACTGTGAAGCTCACCGGGCGGTACGATAAGGACTTCGTTTTCCTGTATCTCGAAGTCGGTATCACCGACGGTGATAAGGTAGTGGTTCTTCAGAGGCATTATTATCTCAACGGCGCTGTGCCAGTGGACAGGATAAGCCTCGTTTTCAACGTTGTTGTACAAAAGTATCGAGCGTTTGCTCTCGTATTCGACAGTTTCATAGTCGCCGGACAAATGTTTGATCATATATATTCCTCACCGAAAATTGCGATTTCCCTGTTTTACTCCAAAACTGACCTTTCAGAGTAGAATACTGCGAAAAATAGCCAAAAACTTACGCAGTACATTTCATTCCTAATAATATTATAGTATGATTAAAAGCCGTTGTAAATACTTTAAGGATAACTTTGGAGATAATGAACAAAATGTTAGCACAATTTTTGGTCATTAATCTTCAAAAGACTGACTAAAAATTAACGAACTTAAAATTAAATGAATTTTTTAATGTAATAAAAATATACACTGCTTTAATTGTTGAAAGGTATTTAAAACTTTACAAATTGCTACAAAAAAATAAAGATATTGACATTTGTAAAATTAACGTGTAGAATAGTATACGGAGACTTTTTCGTCTTGTTTTTTTGGCGGTTTTTCATGGATGTGAAGAAATATTTTCACTGCCTTGAAACAGACGATTTTTAGTTAAAAGAGTAGAACAAAAGGGTGGTTAAATGGTTTTTAGCAGTTTGGAGTTTATTTTTTTATTCCTTCCTGCATTTATGCTGATATACGGTACAGTACCGACTAAATACAAAAACGCTGTTATTTTTGGCGGAAGTGTAGTTTTCTACAGCATAGGTCTCAGGAAAACTCCGGTCTATATTTTACTTTTCCTGCTGACGGTGCTATTCAATTTCATGATAGCGGAATTTATCGAAAGCTTCCGGAAATCACGGCGATTGTGGCTGATGATAGGCATAATATTCAACTTCTGGTGGCTGATATTCTTCAAGTATACCGGTTTTATATTTGAAAATATCAATCTTGTCTTCCATGACGCTTTGCCGCTGAAGGACATAATCCTTCCGATAGGCATAAGCTTCTACACATTCCAGAATGTTTCATACATCGTTGATGTGTACCGGAAAAAGGCTAAGGCTGAGAAAAATCTCATGAATTACGGAGCTTACATAAGTATGTTCCCTCAGCTTATCGCAGGTCCTATCGTAAAATACGAAACAGTGTCGGCGCAGATAAAAAAGCGCACACATTCTATAAGTCAGGTCGAAAGCGGTCTGAAGCTTTTCACTATCGGACTTGGATATAAAGTCCTCATAGCCAACCGTATCGGCGGACTTTGGCGTGAAATAGGCAATATCGGTTTCATGAGCATATCTTCTCCGCTTGCCTGGATGGGCATAGTCGCTTATTCGTTCCAGCTTTATTTCGACTTCTGCGGATACTCCTATATGGCGATAGGTCTTGGAAGAGTTATGGGATTTGAGTTCCCGAAAAACTTCGACCATCCGTATATGTCGCTTACTATGGGCGAATTCTGGAGACGCTGGCATATGACGCTCGGTACATGGTTCAAGGAGTACATTTACTTTCCGCTCGGAGGAAGTAAAAAGGGTACTAAGGCAACAGTACGCAATATGTTCGTTGTATGGGCATTTACCGGACTCTGGCACGGCGCAAGCTGGAATTTCATAATATGGGGAATGGTTCTGTTCGGACTTATCATGCTTGAACGTTTCGTTATAGGAGACTTCCTTGAAAAGCATAAGGCTGTCGGACACCTCTATATGATACTGGTGATACCGCTTACATGGCTTATTTTCGCCGTTACTGACCTTCATCAGCTCGGCACTTACTTCCTGAGACTTGTTCCGTTCATCCCACAGAAGACATACGCAGTAATGGAAAAGGACTACGTTAAGTACTGGGGATTCTACTGGAAGTATTTCCTTGCCGGCTTGTTCTTCTCAACAAGTCTGCCGGAAAAGATATACAAAAAAATCAAGAACTCGATGTTCTGCGTAATATTGCTTCTGATAGTGTTCTGGTGCTCAGTATACTGTATGTATCAGGGCATGAATGATCCGTTCATGTATTTCAGATTCTAAGGAGACTGCAAAAAGATATGAATAAATTCAAACAGTGTACATATACGGTGCTGCTCATACTTACCTGCTTCTTGGCATCACCGCTTATAGTTCATAAAATATGGACAACGAGCACAGCAGCAAAGAAACCTCCGGCTGCCGTAGCTCCGCCGGTTGTAGAAACAAAAGAAAAATCCGCCGACAACGGAGATGAACAGCTGTCAGGCGGTCAGCCGGCTGATGATGCTCATGCTACCACAGCAGCAGCTCCGGCTGACGGCGGTACTGCAACTGCTGAGACTACTCCGGCACAGCCTGATATCTTTGTGAAAAGCGAACTTTCATACTTCGATAATGCTTTATTTATCGGAGATTCTCGAACAGTAGGCATAAAGGAGTACGGCGACTTCAAAAACTCTGATTTCTTCTGCGATCAGGGACTCTCAGCCTATAAGATAAATGATGCCAAGATAAACGGCATGACTTTTGACGGTGCTATTGATGCTAAGCAGTACGGAAAAGTGTACGTTATGCTTGGCATAAATGAAGTTGGCATGGATCATGAGTATGTGCTGACTGCTTACCGTGCTATCGTTGAAAAAATAAAGGTACACCAGCCTGATGCTATAATCTACGTTCAGGGAAACCTTCATGTATCATCATTTGCTGAAGACGGCGTTATAAACAATGCCGGCATTGACGACCTCAACAAAGGAATAGCTTCTCTTGCTGACAATAAGCGTGTATTCTATATTGATATCAACGAGCTTTATGATGATGAATACGGCTACTTCAATTCCGGATATACTACAGACGGTGTTCATCCACTGGCTATGTACTATACTCAGTGGTGTGAGTGGCTCTGCACGAAAACTGTGCCGGTCGGCGGTGCAGCAGCACCGGCAGAAACAACTCAGCCTGCATCAGCTCCGGCAGCCGATACAACAACAGTTGCTTCAACTACATAATAAAACATAAAGACTGCAATGCTGATAGTGATATCACGCATTGCAGTTTTTTATTAATAAAAATAATAATATATAAAAAATCCTTTTTAGGTTGATTTTTTATATTGTATATGCTATAATACAAATATCTTATTTTCTAAGATGAAATATTTCTGAGGAGGACTTTATATGGGGTTTGAAATTAAAGACGGTGTACTTGTAAAGTATACCGATGAAGCAAGTGTTACTGAGGTAACTGTGCCGGACGGCGTTGAAATGATAGCTAATAAGGCGTTCAGCGATACTCAGGTAAAAAGCATATTTCTCCCTGACAGCGTTAAGAAGCTGGAAGGAGGAGCTTTTGCTGATTGTGCTGAGCTTGAATCTTTAAGACTTTCTGAAAATCTTGAAGATATCAGCGTTGCTGCATTTGCAAATTGCCAAAAGCTGAAAAGTATAGTGATACCTGAAAAGGTAAAGCAAATAAAATTCATTGCTTTTGAGGGATGTGAGAGCCTTGCTGATATAAAATTTCCGTCAGAGCTTGAAGAATGTTCTGTATGCGGACTTGATGATACTCCGTGGTTCAAGGAAAACAGCGAGAAAAATGAGATGCTTGTTGTTGGCGGAGTGCTTATAAGCTGCAATCCTAAGGATAATGTGGCAGTTATACCTGACGGAGTTATCGTTGCTTATGAATGTCAGTTCTCGAAAACATTAAAGAAAGTGAAGTTCACAAACGGACCGAAAACTATCTCCGAAGCAGCATTTGATGAGTGTGAAGACCTTGAAGAGATAGAGCTTCCTGCTGACCTTGAAGATATTGAAAATATGGCGTTCCAAAGATGCAGTTCGCTAAAAAGTGTACGCTTACCTGAAAAAGTCACATTAATAGGTTACGATGCATTCAGAGAGTGCAGTTCACTGACAAATGTTTACTTCTCAGAAGGACTTAAAGAAATATGCTCTGATGCTTTCCGTTACTGCGAGAACCTTGAGGAGATAATCCTGCCTGATTCTCTTGAATCAGTAGAAGGTTATGCTTTCAGCGACTGCGTAAATGTCAAGAAGCTCGTACTTCCGAATAATGACACATGGCTGGGTGATTCAGTATTCTGGAAAGTACCTGTCGGACATCTTCATATTCCGGAAAAATTTGTCAGAGGTGATTGTATCAGCGAGGCGTTTATTGACAATGATATCTCAGAAATAACTGTTGATGAGAACAATCCTGAGCTTACTGCTTA
>DEBW01000157.1:9547-12911 GCA_002348905.1 Ruminococcus flavefaciens
ATATGACTGTGCTCTACAAAGTGCCGGAAAATTTTGAAAGCATGACTATTCCTGATACTGTTGATACTATATACAATTTTGCATTTTTAGACTGCAAAAAAATAAAAGAGGTCGTTATTCCGGAGAATGTGACTGTTATCGGAAAAGGAGCGTTCATAAACTGCGAGTCTCTTGAAAGTATTAAGCTTCCGTCAGGTCTTACAGCTATCGAAGCAAGAGCATTCAGAGACTGTGAAAAGCTGAAAGACGTTGTACTTCCTGAAACTCTCGAACTGTTAGGCGAGGATGCTTTCATGAACTGCAAATCTCTCGATAGGATAGTTATACCTGATAATGTAAATGTTCTCGGAGAAACTGCATTTTACGGCTGTACTGCGCTGTCAGAGGTAAAAATGCCGGAAAACATCAAGTATATGCAGATAGGCTTTACAAAGCATGAGATCGAGGACTTTTATGAAGAAGAAGTCGAGTCGATGGATAAGCTCTTAGAATCTGTGTTCAAGGACACCAAATGGCTTGATATGCGTAAATGATGATAAAAGTAAAAGCGGTCAGAAAATTCTGACCGCTTGATTTGTTATTCTTCTGTAGTGTCTGTATCTTCAAAGTCTGAGCTTGTGTCTGCTGTATCAGCCGGAAGAATTTCTTCCATGAACTTCTCAGCATCGAAAGGCTCATCGTCCTTTTCAGACTTAACAGGTTCTTCGCTTGCAGGAGCACTTACTGCTCTGCCGCCTAAGAAGCTTGAAAGGATACCTCTGATGTCAACGCCTGTAGCTTCTGAAAGACCGTCAGTTACCCTTGTTGTGGAGCTTATGATGTCGCCTACCATTCTGCTTGAATTGCCGTCGCCGTACATTGTGATGCGGTCAACATTTTCAAGAGGAGCAGCAGCGTTCTTTACTACCTCAGGGAGAGCCTTGAAGTACATTTCGAGTACAGCAGCTTCGCCGTACTTCTTCATAGCTTCAGCCTTAGCGTTGATACCTTCAGCCTCAGCAAGACCTTTAGCACGGATAGCATCAGCCTCAGCCTTACCTACAGCAGCGATACCTTCAGCCTCCTGCATTTTGGCGTACTTCTGAGCTTCAGCCTCAGCCTTCTGAGCCTCAGCTTCCTGCTCACGCTGGAAACGGTCGGCTTCTGCTTCTTTTTTGAGCTGATAGAGCTTAGCATCAGCTTCCTGCTGAGCCTTGTAGCGTTCAGCCTCAGCCTTTTTCTTGATCTCAGCATCGAGAGCCTTTTCCTTAACCTCAGCCTCTTTAGCCTTGAGTTCAACGTCCTTTTCGGAAGCAGCGATATTAGCGTTAGCCTTAGAAACCTCAATGGTCTTACGCTGCTCTTCCTTCTGTATCTCGTAAGCTGCGTCTGCGATAGCGAGCTGAGTATCAGCTTCACGTTTCAGTTCAGCCTGACGGATAGCAAGTTCATTGTTCTTCTGAGCGATCTCAGTTTCAGCGAGCACCTTAGCATCGTTAGCTTCTTTCTTAGCCTGAGCCTTAGCGATCTCGATCTCCTTTTCAGATTCAGCTCTTGCGATAGCAGCTTTCTTCTGGATCTTTGTGGTATTGTCGATACCGAGATTTTCGATAAGGTTCTGGTCGTCAGTGAAGTTCTGAACGTTGAATGAAACTATTTCAAGTCCCATTCTGTTGAGGTCAGGAGCTGCATTTTCCTGTACCTTTTCAGCGAAGGCTTTACGGTCATTTACCATAGCTTCGAGAGTCATCTGTCCGACGATCTCACGCATATTACCTTCGAGAACTTCTCTTGCAACCTTAGCAACATAAGTAGTTTCCTTATTGAGGAAGTTTTCAGCGCCAAGCTTGATAAGAACAGGATCGCTGCTCACTTTTACGTTAACGTTGGCATCAACATTGATATTGATGTAGTCAGCTGTAGGAACAGCACTTGAAGTCTTAACGTCAACAGCGATGAGCTGGAGTTTAAGTTTATCAACACGCTCAAAGAACGGTATGCGGATACTTGCCTTTCCAATGATTATCTTACGTCTCAGACCGGAGATGATATATGCTGTATCCGGCGGAGCTTTGATATAACCCATAGCGAAGATAATTATCAGGGCTACGATCGCAAGGAAAATGAGAATAGCAGGGATGATTGGAAGATCATCTAACATAACGAATACCTCCTTAAAATTGTATGTATGTTAGTGTAAATTAGTGAATGTTGTACAACGTCTGTGTACATGAAGTATTATACAACATCTGTCGAAGTTTGTCAATATATGTTCAAACGCAGATATATGACAGTTTATACTTGTCGTGATACTTTAAGATATAATCTGATATACATTTTATAGGTTCGTTTGAACCCGTTCAAAGTTCCGCAGAGTAATTCAGGGAATTTTGCTATATAAATGTCATATATTTTTGACCATGCAATTATTCCGACAAAATATGCATCTGCACCGTGATATAATGTTTTTAATCATGATGCGGAGAGTGATGTGTATGAACAAACTGAAAAATAACGTGAAAAATCCGGCATTTTTAACTGCTGCCGGAATTTTACTTTCATTTGCCGGAGGGTACTTGTTTTCCGGTTCAGACGTTGCAGGAGCAGCTTCCTTTGCTGATATATCCCTTGCCGGAGCTTTGGAACTGCCGTTTGCTGCGGTATCCGTCACCGGAGCTGTGATACATAGTATGCTTTCAGATTCAGTTGGAAAATGCATAGTGAAGCTTGCGGCTATGTCGTTTATAGTCATAGCGAAACTTTTCTCAGGCACTAAAGGTACAGCGCTCAGCAATGCTATAATAACCGGTATATCAGTAATGCTTTCGGGTACAGCTATTTCGGTTCTTATTGGTGAGATGCCGGAAAAACTGTTGTTTTATGCTTTGTATGCTTTGCTGTCCGGACTTGCAGCCGGCTGCGGTTCATATCTTTTGCTGAGTGCTGAAAAAGACAGTGTGCCGAAATTCAACGGTTCATCCGGAAGCTGTTATGCAGTAATATATATATTGTACATAGCATCGTTTTATTCGATAAAAGTTCCGGCGGTAAACATAGGATTCATTATCGGTGCAGCACTTACGCTTTTCGGAGCTTTTTTCTACGGCAGCACCGGAGGTCTTGTATGTGGCGCACTCACAGCATTCGGCGCTTTTCTGACATCGCCTGAACTTGGTTTCAGTTCTGCGGTGCTTATAGCTGCCGGACTTTTCACCGGTTTTGTCAAAAAAGGCGGTATAGTTCTGCGGAGCATGATATTTGCGGCTTCATGCTGGGGACTGACTGTGCTGACAGGTTCAGCAAAATACGGAGCTGACGTTACTTTGAGCATACTCTGCGGAGTTTCGATTTTTATAGTAACTGCGCCGTATTTTCCTGATAAATG
>DEBW01000157.1:12994-17107 GCA_002348905.1 Ruminococcus flavefaciens
GCTGATGCCGGAAGGATATCTTCCGCCTTGAGGTCGGCTGAAAAAAGTAACGGTATACCTGAAAGAAAAACTGTTTGTGAAAAATGTGCAAGAAACAAAGTATGCGAACGGTTCAACTGCGAGATATCGACCGGACTTGTGCCGGAATTACCGGAAAAATGTGTGAAAAAGCGTGAGCTTGCTGCGGAGTATGAGCAAATGCTGAGAGAGCGTACAGTCAGTAATCTGATGAAGCTGAGGTTTGCACATGAAAGGTCACAGCTTAACGAGCAGCTAAAACTGACCGGCGATATACTGCGGAATATACCTGTCAGCAGAGAGGCGAGATATTCGTCTGCGGTCAGCAGCAAGATAATGTCTGTGTTGGTATCACACGGCATAAAACCTTTACGCACTGATGCTTTCTACACGGCTTCAAACCGTCTTGCTGCCGAGATATACTTTGATATATCGCAGATACCTCCGGCTGGTTCGAGAATACGTGACCTTGTTTCAGATGAATTAAGGCTGCATCTTATTGAGGGTACGGCGGTTGCATCTTCAAGAGAGATTCGGCTGAGTTTATATCAGAAACCAGAGTATACATTTAAAGTATGCTCTGCCTTGGTATGTGCCGAGGGAGAAGATGTAAGCGGAGACAGCAATGCAGCCTTTACTGACAGTACAGGAGTATGCTATATTGTGCTTTCTGACGGAATGGGTACCGGCAAATCTGCTGCCGTGGACTCTCATATGGTCATAGGACTTTTCAAGCGGCTGGTATGCGGAGGTATGGACTGTGTATCTGCGGTAAAAATGGCAAATTCCGTCATGCTGAACAAATCACAGGACGAATCTTTCGCAACACTGGATGCTCTGTGCCTTGATCCTGACAGATGCAGCGTTACTTCGGTAAAATCCGGTGCAGCAGCTACGCTGATACGGCATGGAGACAGTGTTATGAAGATATCTTCGGCAAATTTTCCAATAGGTATCAGTGAAACTGCTGAAATATCAGTTGCTGAGCACAGACTTGAAGCAGGTGATATGCTGATAATGTTCTCTGACGGCATAAGCGAGAATGAGTATATGTTTATCAAAGAGCTTTTGCTGAGTGACAATGATATAAACGATATTGTCAGCGAAACTGCACTGAAAGCATCATCTTTTGTGCAGACTACGCATAATGACGATGTGACAGTGATCGGAGTGAAAATTATGAACTATCAATGAGGTGCATATATTTTTTTGATAGTGTCATAGCTTTAGTGTGCAAATTAACAATTTACTACTTTTGAGCCATTGGCAAGATGTGGCAAAATGCACAGAAGTAATAAGGTAAATTTATCGTATTAACTGAAATTTTGTGCAGTAACGCAAAAATGCTTGAATAATTATACTATTTCTGATAAAATGTATATAGCAAAGGAGGCTGAATTATGTCTGTTAATAATAATCCTAATGATTTTCCGCTGTATCTGTTCTATCAAGGAAAGAACTACGAAGCCTGGAAATTCTTTGGCGTACATTCAAAGAAAAAAGGTAAAGGAGTTTCTTTCGTGTTCAGAGTTTGGGCTCCTAATGCTGAGAGCGTTTCAGTTGTAGGAGATTTCAATGAGTGGGACAGATCTGTCAACCCTATGCATCTCATCGCTGACGGCGTTTGGGAAGCGGAGATCTCTGACCTTAAACAGTTTGACAACTATAAATATAGTATTGCTGCCAAGGATGGAAGCATACTCCATAAAGCTGATCCTTACGGCGCTCATTTTGAGACTCGTCCAGGTACTGCTTCAAAAATATATGAGAGCAGCTACGAGTGGAATGATGCTGAGTGGTTCAAAACAAAGGCTGAAAAGAGTATCTACAAAAGCCCTGTGAATGTTTACGAAGTTCACCTCAGTTCATGGAAGAACTACGGAAATGAAGTATTCATGGACTATAAGACATTCGCTAAGGAGATAATCCCTTATCTGAAAAAAATGTCCTATACCCATGTTGAGTTCATGCCGCTGACCGAGTACCCTTATGACGGCTCATGGGGTTATCAGGTCACAGGTTACTTCGCACCGACTTCACGCTATGGTACTCCTGACGACTTCCGCAGCATGATAGATTCTTTCCACGCTGCCGGAATAGGTGTTATACTTGACTGGGTACCTGCTCACTTCCCGAAGGATGCGGCAGGTCTTTACGAGTTTGACGGTACTTGCTGCTATGAGTACACCGATGACCGCAAAAAAGAGCATAAAGCTTGGGGAACCCGTGTTTTTGACTACGGAAAGGCTGAGGTATGCTCATTCCTTATTTCAAGTGCAAACTACTGGTTCGATGAATTCCACATTGACGGTCTGAGAGTTGATGCTGTAGCTTCAATGCTGTACCTCGACTATGACAGGCGTGACGGCGAGTGGGCTGCAAATATCCACGGCGGCAATGAGAACCTTGAAGCTGTAGCTTTCCTGAAAAGGCTGAATGAAGCTGTATTCTCAAAGCATCCTGAAGCTCTTATGATAGCTGAGGAATCCACAGCATGGCCGCTTGTTACAAAGCCTACCGATATAGGCGGACTTGGCTTCAATTTCAAGTGGAATATGGGCTGGATGAATGATATGCTCAGTTATATGAGCCTTGATCCGATCTATCGTGCGTTCAACCACGATAAACTCACATTCTCATTCTTCTATGCATTCTCCGAGAACTATATCCTGCCTATCTCACATGATGAGGTGGTTTATGGAAAGTGCTCGATGATAAATAAGATGCCGGGCGAGTACGGTCAGAAGTTCGCTTCATACCGTGCATTCCTCGCATACATGATGGCTCATCCGGGCAAGAAGCTCTTGTTCATGGGACAGGAATTCGGTCAGGAGAAAGAGTGGGACTATCAGGGACAGCTCGACTGGGGACTTCTTGAACTTGATTCACACAGCAAGCTCCTTCACTTCTCTGAGAAGCTCAACAAGTTCTATGCTGAGAATGCTCCGTTTTGGCAGAATGACGATTCATGGGGAGGATTCAGCTGGATATCCAATGACGACTACAAGCAGAGCGTTATAGCTTTCAGACGTATCGACGACAACGGCGACGAGATAATCACTATCTGCAACTTTGTACCGGTTGAAAGACGTGATTACCGTATAGGCGTACCTAAGAAGGGCACTTACAAGGTCGTATTCAATACCGATGCTGCTGAATTCGGCGGTGCTGATCTCTCAGCCAAGTCTTATAAATCCGAGGAGATACCTATGCATACTTTTGATGACAGTATCTCACTTACACTTGCACCTCTGTCGGTGATGTATCTTAAACTGACTCCTGCAAGAAAGAAGGCTGAAAAAACTGAAACAAGCGCTGCTGCTAAGAAAACTTCAAAGGCTAAGACAACCACAGCTAAGAAAACTGCTGCAAAGTCTGAGACTGCCGAGAAGAAAGCAGAGAAAGCACCTGCAAAGAAGAGCACTGTGAAGTCTGAAACTGCTGAGAAGAAAGCTTCTGTTAAGAAGACTGCCGTGAAGGCTGAAACAGCTGAGAAAAAGGCTGAAAAGCCTGCTGCAAAGAAAACAGCAGCCAAGACAGAAACTTCTGCAAGAAAGAAAACTGCAAAGTCCGAAGCTGAGGACGCTGTACCAGCAAAAACGAAAAAAACTCCGGGAAGAAGAAAGAAGTCTTCTGACGGAGATAAATAAAAATTTCAAGATGTTATTCTATTAACATATCAGGAGGAGTATTATGTACACTAAGAAAAAGGTCGTAGCTATGCTGCTGGCTGGCGGTCAGGGAAGCAGACTCTACGCACTTACTAAAAATGTAGCCAAGCCGGCTGTTCCGTATGGCGGAAAGTACCGCCTTATAGATTTCCCGCTGTCCAACTGCACCAATTCAGGTATTGATACAGTCGGCGTACTTACACAGTATCAGCCGCTCGTACTCAATGAGTATATCGGAAATGGTCAGCCATGGGATCTTGACAAGATGAACGGCGGCGTTCATGTCCTTCCGCCTTATGAAACTCAGGCAGGCGCTTCGTGGTATGAGGGTACAGCTAACGCTATTTATCAGAATATGCGTTTCATTGAGAGATATGATCCTGAGTACGTTGTAGTTCTCGGCGGCGACCATATCTACAAGATG
>DEBW01000130.1:0-171 GCA_002348905.1 Ruminococcus flavefaciens
CATCGAGATAAGCGAAAGCCTTTATCCGGGAACGGAAGCCGGAACCGCCGGCGGACTTCACTGCGGAAGCAGCAGGGAAGACGCATTTGCCGCCTTCGGCGAAACCACATCACCAGGTGCCGGAAGCATCACTTATGAAGAGGATGATGCTGAAGTCAAAGTGCAGGTCAT
>DEBW01000130.1:352-665 GCA_002348905.1 Ruminococcus flavefaciens
TGTCCGGCATTTAATTTGTCTGCAACAGGCAGACCACCGATTTTTCTGTAAACACTTGACAGTTATCTGACTCCGGAAGAATATTACGCTCAAAGAGTATAAAAGCCAACTATTAGTTCGTTGGCAAAACCAACATTAACAGAACGTGAAAATGTACATGATGCACAAATTTTCGGATTATTCAAAATACTTTAAAAATCAGGTAAGATAATTCCGACTTTCATGTGTATAATAAGGAGAGAACAAAAATAGTTTGAATGAACAGTCAATCAGAAACCGGAATCTTTAAAAAAAACAACTGATAAAAGATTAT
>DEBW01000130.1:837-2195 GCA_002348905.1 Ruminococcus flavefaciens
AGCTAAATATACTAAAGAACTGGCAGAAATAATGGCAAATGCTGATAACAGTGAAAAGATACCGGTCTGGATTTCACTTGCAGATATAGATCCGTCAGTTTTAGACGCAAAGATTCGTGAAAAATTTAACGGTAAATATGGTACACTTGATGAGTATTATAACTATGAGGAAGTCATTTTACCAAGAATTATCGAAGAGTCTGAAAAAGAATTTGGCGAGTTTCTTGCTCATGCCCGTTTGTTCATAGATGAAGAAACCGGCGAAATGATTATAGCAGACTTTGATGCTTATGTCAGCAATGGTTCAGAGCTGCGTAAAATAAAGAAATCCATGAGTAATGAGGAACTTGATGCATATATACATTCCGAATTTTCTGAAGAGGATCTGAAAAAAGCATATGAAAGCAGTGACAAAGGATATTCTGTAATAACTGCAAGACTGAGTCATGATATAGATGATTACAGAATGGCTGTGGTGAACAGTAAAATTGAATTGCATCATAAAAATGTATCTGATTGTCTGACTAAGTATATATCTGAGGATGAGATACTCAGCAATGCTTTAAATAATTGTATGGCAATGCTGACTAAAGACCAGATCGAAGAAATAAGTCGTGACAGCCAGGTAACGAGGATCATGTATGCACCGCCTGTTCCGGCAGATTCAGATTCTTCAGCAGCTTTGATAGTTGAAGAAGATGAGATCAAGCCCGGAGACATTTACTCTGACGGAATAATCGACTTGTCCGACCTTTCAACCTTATCACTTTTTCTTGTTGGCGATACTGACCTTGAAGACAGTCAGAAGAAGGCAGCCGATGTGGACGATGACGGTGCAGTTACCCTTGCCGATCTCGCAAGACTCAGACAGTATCTTTCAAAGAAGATAGATTCGCTTACAGACGCTGAAAATGCTGATTCTGAAATGCAGGAAACTGATGTAAAATATAGCGCAGCAATATCTGTCCGTGTAACAGACAATAAACTCGACGAATACCCGCAGCACAGCATTATAGAAGACCGTGCCGGATTTGAAGCCCTGTACAATGAAAAACAGAGCCTTGAAATAGAGAAAACCGGTTTCTACAGCGGCGGTATTTTTCCGATATTAAACGATAAATACACAGATGAATGGTTTGAAACCCATAAGCTTTATGTTGCCTATCCGGGAAAAGGCGGCCCGACAGGTTACAGATATAAAGTGGAAAGTGTAACGAATAAGGCAGTAACGATTTACCGGGATCTTCTTGGAGAAAGTCAGTCCAGAACAGAAAATAAAGCCGACTGGATCATTCTGATTGAAGTGGCAAAGGACGCTGATGTTACTGAGGCTACAGAGATAAAGTTCAATACAGTTT
>DEBW01000130.1:2288-4340 GCA_002348905.1 Ruminococcus flavefaciens
TTGTCTGCCTCCGGCAGACCACCTTTTTATGCATATCCAATATAAAATCGGAGAATTGTATGTGAAAATATACAGAGTTGATTTTTCCTTCAAACATTTTGGGCTCCTCAGATGTTATAATATATAGCATACATTATCGTAACTGTAATGAATAAATCTGCTGTATTGAAAAATAGTGTTCAGAAGCAGAATTGTTCAGGCCTTTAAAAAAGGAAATAAAAACGGGGAGGCTTTTGTCATGAAAAAAAGAAAAATGCTGGCGGTATTTGCAGCGTGTACCATGCTTGCAGGACTTGCAGGTAATATACCAGTGAGTGCGGGAACTCTTGTCGATAATGATGATATAGAACTTGATATGTCAAGAGCCAGGAGCTTTAAATGGGTGGGTGATGACGGAAAATTCGTTACCATATCAGGAAAAATAAAATCTGAAGACAGCGTATATGTACTTGAACCAGTATATGACGGCTATACTGTAAAGTGTATATCACAGATCTCAAGCAGGGATACAAAATACCTTGTGCTGCCGGAAAGCTGTGTTCTTTCCATCAGCAGTGCTTTCACACAGTGCAGTTCACTTAAGGGTATCTACATTCCTGCAGCTATGGAGAATATGTACGACCTTGAACCTGATGTGGCCGTGGTCGGCGAACGCAATACTTTTGCTGATTATTTTGCGGAAAAGAACGGAAACAGATTCGTCACCACCGGTGATAATGATCTGGACGGCAAAACCGGTGTGTCTGATCTTGAAGGCCAGATAGACTATATGTTCGGAAAACAGGAGTTTGAGGACGACCTTTCTGAGTTTGCCGCAGATATGGATCATGACGGAAACCTTAATATAGCAGACCTTATCAGCCTTAAGAGCAGTATTCTTAACGGTGGAAGCGAACCTGTTGCAGGAAGCCTTGCGTCACCGGTCTATAAATCTTCACGTACAGAGGCGACAGATGAGTCAGTATCCGAATATTCAAAATTTGCTGCTTCATTTACCGACAACGTGCTTCTGAATACAAAAGATGAAAAGCCGGGAATCAACAAGGTATATTCACCTCTCAGCGTTTACATGGCAGTTTCCATGCTTGCAGAGTGCTGTGACGGCGAGAGCCTTGATGAACTGATGAAAGTGCTCGGTGTTTCATACATGGAAACTCTGGAGACCGTCAATCAGGATATTTTCGATTCCTTTTACAGTAATCAGTTTGATAAATACTGTCGCATAACCAATTCCATCTGGATAAATGACGGACTGAGATGCGAAGACGGTACAATAAAAACACTTGCAGATAAATTCTATGTGACATCATTCCAGCGTAATCTCGGTTCACAGGAAGGCTGTAACGATATATCAAACTGGATATACCAGAATTCATCAGGAAAGCTGAAACCGGTTATTACTCCGGAAAATGAGGCTATCCTTAAGATAATCAATACGGTTACTTTCAAGGAAAAATGGTTAAGCGAGTTCAGTCCGGCTGTTAGCGGAACATTTAAGGGTGCCGGTGGCGATATTGCATGTAAGTTTATGAAAGGCGAGGAACACGGAACTATAATCGAAGATGAGGATTTTGTGACCTACTCCAAAGGTTTGCATGACATGTATTTCATGAACTTTGTCCTTCCGGCTGAAGGCAAAACTGTAAGCGATATTATTTCAGACAGCGAAACTATGACAAGAGTCTTCACAAGAAAAGGCGGCTGGACCTGGAATGTTAAATCTACCATTCCTAAATTCACATCAGAATCAAAGTTTGATCTGATACAGACGCTTAAAGACTCAGGAGTTAATAAGATATTTGAATCAGCGGAACTTTCACCGCTTTTAAATCCTGAAAGGAATAATCTTTCAGACCCTGTAGTGAGCGGGGTAACGCATGAAGCTGTTATCGATGTCAATGAAAAAGGCTGTGAAGCGTCTGCCTATACGATGATCGAAGCAGTGGACGTAACTGTTCCGAAGGATTATGAGTTTACAGTTGACAGACCGTTCTTCTATTTTATTTCAGATTACAAGGGCACTCCGCTTTTCGTTGGTATCGTAAATGATCC
>DEBW01000130.1:4460-5480 GCA_002348905.1 Ruminococcus flavefaciens
ACTGCTATTGAAAAAACGAGCGGCAGCTCGTTTTTATAATTGCGCCGCAGGCGCCACATTTTTTATTCGGATGACTGATTGAAAAACTGTTTCCGTGTCTATTACTGTTGCTTAAAACCCTAAAAAATGTTATACTAAAATAGAACAAACCGTAAAATTTGCAAATACAACACTTAACATGAGTAAACTTGAATGCTCCTTCAGTCCTGTTTTGCAGTTGAAGGAAGCTTGCGTGCTTATAGGTGGATGGACATATGATAGTGAAGGAGGAATTGGCATGAATGATTATAACAATGCAGCCGTTAGAGCACTCATAATACCAATAGCTCAGAAATATGGTGTGGAACGTATTCTACTGTTTGGCTCCATGGCAAGAGAAGACGCAGACGAAAACAGTGATTATGATTTTCTTATCAGCAAGGGTAATCTTAAAAGTCTGATTCAGTATATGTCTTTTGTAAGTGAACTTGAAAGTGCCTTGAACCGCCATGTTGATGTGGTTTCTGATACTTCTTCTGATGATACAATAATTGAAAACGCACGAAGGGAAGGTATTTTACTTTATGAAAGATAGAAAAAGGGATGTCGTCATAGTTGAAAAAGTACTGCGGTATTGTGATGAAATATCGAAAACGCATGAGGCGTTTCATAATGATAAAGATTTGTTTTTCAATAAGGAAGATGGTTTTATATACCGCAATTCCATTACGATGCCGATTCTTCAGATAGGTGAACTTATCAAGAATCTTTCTGAAGAGTTTACATCCAAATATAATGCTATGCCGTGGAAGGCAATTGCTGGAATGAGAGATATATTTGCTCATCATTATGGATCTATTGATTATGAAATGACCTGGAATACTTCTATAGATGATATTGATATGCTAAAAAAATATCTTTTGGAAGTAAAAGAAGATGAATCGTTTTTGAATTAAGAATTATTTGTAATAAATAAAGCTAGCGGGAGTATCGGTGAAAAAACCGGTGCTCCCGCTGGTCTGTATAAATGGTAGTCTTCAC
>DEBW01000032.1:0-257 GCA_002348905.1 Ruminococcus flavefaciens
AAATACTTGATTACTGTAAAACGGCAAGAAGCACAAGAGAAATTGCTGACTATTTGGGAGTTAAGGAGCGAAAAACTGCTTCAAAATATATTCGAAGCTTGTTAGAGAAAGGTCAACTTTCAATGACATTACCTGAAAAACCGAATAGTAAGTATCAGAAGTATATATCAATAAAATAATAACCTAGAAACCTCTGAGAGATATCTCGCAGTTGAAAAAAATGATCGATCATAAAGGTGTAATTATGCCGGATGCAT
>DEBW01000032.1:341-3921 GCA_002348905.1 Ruminococcus flavefaciens
GAAAGATATTTTGATTCAAAGCCGGTAGAGGATGAAAAGCTTAAACTCATCCTTGAAGCCGGAAGGCTCGCACCTACGGGATGTAACTATCAGCCGCAGAGGATATATGTTATCAAGAGCGAAGAGGCGAAGGAAAAGGCGATAAGCACAAAAGCTTCACTTTCCGGATGCCCGCTGGTACTTCTTGTTTGCTACGACAGTGATGAAGTATGGCACAATCCTCGTGAAGAAGGATATAACTGCGGAGAGCAGGATGCAAGTTCCGTTGCACTTCACATGATGTTTGAGGCAACAGAACTCGGCGTTCACAGTTTATGGATCCGCGGATTTAATTCCGATGAGGTTAGAAAAGCATTCAATCTGCCTGAAAATCACGTTCCTGCAATGATGGTAGCTCTGGGCTATCCGTCTGCAGACAGTCACCCTGCAAAGCTTCATTCAGATAAGAAACCACTTGAGGATACAGTTATCTACATCTGACCGTTATTTATTTTTTACTTGCACTTTTGTATAAAACGATGTATAATAACTATATAATTATGTTAATTCTTTGTTTTGTTCCGGAAGCAACAGGATATTTCCGGATAAAAAGCGAATCATGCAGTGTCAGAAATTATCTGATCTGTACGTAGATCATCGGGGATAAGAATGATTTACGCTCTGGGCGTTATTTCGCTGAAGGATGAATTATATGGGATAACAGGGGGATGAAAGTGCATGTATTACTCAGCAATAGGTATACTCGCAATATTGATTTTGCTTATAGAAAATTATGATATTTTTCTGAAACTGGGAAGCTTTGCGAAAAATTCAGAATGGAAAGTGTACCGAAGATTCCTGCTCTCAGTACTGGTGTACTATGTTACGGATGCTTTATGGGGATTCATTGAATACTTAAAGCTGCCGACGCTGCTGTATATTGATACGCTGTTCTATTTTGTAGCCATGGCAGGAGGGCTTCTGTTCTGGACGAATTTCGTGGTTGCATATATCAATTCGAAAAATAATCTAGGGCGTGCTCTTGTCATTACAGGGCGGATATTCTTTGCCGTGTTTTTAGCAGATATCCTTGTCAACGCTTTTGTGCCGATACTTTTTGAAGTAGACAGTAACTGCGTTTACGTTGCCAAACCTCTCCGCCACGTTATGCTTGTTCTGCAGATTCTGATGTTTGCGCTTCTGACGATTCATGCTTTTGTTCATATGAGAAGCAACAGCGGCCTTCTCAGATTCCGCTACTGTACGGTTGGATTTTTCGGACTTGTAGTGGGGGTGTTCCTTACAATACAGCTCTGGTTCCCGTATCTTCCACTGTACTCCATAGCATATATGCTGGGCACCTGTCTTCTTCATACATTTGTTATTAACGGTGAAAGAGCCGAGATTACTACCGAACTTGAAAATTCTCTAGAAAGAGAGAAAAAACAGTATCTTGAACTTCTCAGCACACGTGTTCTTGCATACAAAGATACGCTTACCGGAGTAAAGAGCAAGCTTGCGTATGCCGAGTTTGAAGCCAAAAAGAATTCAGATATAAAAAACAGACGCAATCTGGAATTTGCGGTCGCAGTATTTGATGTAAACGGACTTAAGCAGATAAATGATACCTACGGACATAAAAGAGGCGATCAGTTTATCATGGATGCCTGTGCAGTAATATGCGCTCAGTTCAAGCAAAGCCCGGTGTTCCGTATCGGCGGTGACGAATTTGTTGCCATCCTTGAACGTGACGATTTTGATAATAGAGAAGAACTCACCGAAAGCTTCAACTTTACAATTGAACATCCCGTCGATCCGGATTTTCCGTTAGTTGTTGCACTTGGTATAACTGATTACGAAGACGGCAAAGACCAGAGTTTTCATGACGTTTTCGAGCGCGCCGACAGGCTTATGTATGAGCGTAAACGGGAACTGAAAAGCAAGATGAATTGTTGTGCTTCAGCATAAATAAGATAAAGTTTTATCAGCATATCCATACGTGTTTTGACGTTAAGNNATGACAAAGTCCGTGATATGATCGAGCATATGCTTAGCTACGTCTGCAAGACTAACGAGAACGTCAAGGGCGTTATTCTTTCCGGATGCCTTTATACTGTGAAAAACAGTACTTATACAGGTGTGAATAATATCATACCATATACAGTTCTTTCACCTAATTTCGCATCATCTATTGGATTTACCGATGATAACGTAAAGAAGCTTCTTGAAGATGCCGGGTTGTCAGACAGATATGATACTGTTTCAGAATGGTATGACGGATATATCTTCGGACGTGAAAAGATGTACTGCCCTTGGGATGTGCTTCTTTATGTACGATCAGTTCTTGATGGTTCATACAGTGAAATAATGGGACCTGAAAGCTACTGGGTGAATACATCGTATACAACACAGAATCTTATTCATGGCTTTTTAGGAAAAACTTCTGAAGTAAATGAAAAGTTTGAAAAACTGCTTGCCGGTGAGACTGTAAAATGTTTCGTAAATGAACATGTTCCATATCATCTTATTCATGAAAATGGCGATAATCTCTGGTCAGCACTGCTTGAAACCGGGTATCTTTCAAAGGCTACAGAAGAACGAATGAAAGTCATGCCTTTAAGAATACCGAACAAAGAAATTAAAGAAGTGTTCCGGCAGGAAGTCTGGAATTACTTTAACACCAAAATAAATAATGAGTTCGTAAATAATCTCATAGATTCGCTTTGGGCAGAGAGTACTGAAAGTGCAAAGGCTTCAATGAATCAGATCCTTGTCCGAAAGATATTTTGATTCAAAACCGATAGAGGATGAAAAGCTTAAACTTATACTTGAAGCAGGAAGGATAGCTCCTACAGGCTGCAACTATCAGCCTCAGAGGATCTATGTTATACAAAGTGAAGAAGCGATGAAAAAAGCTGCACGCGAGGTGCAGCTTTTTTAGTTCATCCAAGTGATATTTCTGATAGGTTTTTCATTATAAAAAAAATTCGGAATTCATAACTTAGCTGTCAGTTATCAGCTTTTCAGCCTGTTCAGCCGGCATTGGTTTTCCCCAGATGTATCCCTGTATAAGGTCACATCCGATATCCTTAAGAGTCTGAAACTGTGTATCTTTTTCGACACCTTCGGAAATGACCTTAAAGCCCATAATGTGACCGATGGATATTATTGCAGCCACGTACTGCTTTGAAGAATCGCTGTCGTTCATCTTGTCTATGAATGATTTGTCTATTTTCAGCAGATTTGCAGGGAATTTATTCAAGTAACTCAGTGAAGAATAACCGGTACCGAAATCGTCAATGGCTATGTTTATACCCATTTCGCAGAGTTCGCTTATGCATTTAAGAGCTTTATCAGCTGATTCTATCATGATCGACTCGGTGATCTCCAGTTCAAGGAGATTTGCAGGCATGCCGCTTTCCATCAGAATACTCCGTACTTCTTCGGTGAAATCTTTTTTCATAAGGTGACGGACTGAAACGTTGACACTGAGAACAATTTCTTTACCCGTATTTTTAATTATACTTCCGATAAAAACGGCAGCTTTCCTGAATACAACAGCATCGACCTTGTCAACAAGTCCGACTTTTTCGGCAACAGG
>DEBW01000032.1:3980-4198 GCA_002348905.1 Ruminococcus flavefaciens
AGTCCGACTTTTTCGGCAACAGGTATGAATTCACCCGGACTGATGAAATTGCCGTTTTCGTCTTTCATACGTGCGAGGGCTTCAAATCCGTACAGTCTGTGTTCCATATCGAACTGAGGCTGAAGATGAAAGAAGATGCCGTCATTTTCAAGTGCTGTTCTGAGCTTGTTTTCGATAACGAGAGAACGCTTCGGGCGAAGCATGTCAGATGTGAAATG
>DEBW01000045.1 GCA_002348905.1 Ruminococcus flavefaciens
TCCTTCCGGATAAGTTGCACTCAACGCCTGAAGCTTTAAGCTTGCGTAATACTCTCCAGCCGGGATTTCAACCTCAGCTCTGTATTCATCTGCTCCCTTTATTGGTTTTCCGAATTCATTTGTGGTCTGTTTAAGGTAATACACACCATCTTCAAGATAATAACCTTTAAATCCACTCATTACATATGCAATACCGTCCTTATCCAGTACTTCATTAGGTGCGGCTGAGCAAACCGCAGCTGTCGCATTAAATAACACTGATAAACATAAACCTAAAGTAAACATTTTCTTTTTCATATTATTACGCCTCCATCCATGCAACGCCATACTGTACTGAACCAGTATAGCTATTCGGTATCTTTTTTACATAAATTGTATAATTTCCAGTTTGAGTTGCTGTAAACTCAATGTTCTCAACATTATTATACCACGTCTGCGATTTCCAAACAACTGTATTATCAGGAGCAACTACCCACAAATCAAGATCCTGTAACGCATGTTCTATTACTGTACTTGACGGAGTATGCGAAGTGCTATTAATTGAGTTGTACTGATAAAAGTTTACTCTTTTTCATTTGAAATACCCCCATTATTATTCATCATCTCTGAATTTTTTATATCTTCTCTATAAGCATTTTCAAGATAATCGTAAAACTCTGCAATTGACATTTTTGAATAAAACTCTGCTATCTCTTTCAGGTATTGCTGCTTATCCATTTTATGAAGTTCAAGCTGCTCATCACTCATGAAACCGTAGGTTGTACCGTGTGATTTATTGAATTCATCAAACGCTGTTCTGTAAGGTTCAAGC
The DNA here is from genome assembly GCA_002348905.1 of Ruminococcus flavefaciens. GTDB lineage: Bacteria > Bacillota > Clostridia > Oscillospirales > Ruminococcaceae > Ruminococcus > Ruminococcus flavefaciens_O. The sequence continues at coordinate 812 of DEBW01000045.1, forward strand.
AAAGCATCATAGTCGATTGCATTTTCGTCTGTTTCGATATAACTGTCTGCAGGAATATGATCTCCGACACTCGAATATTCTTCAGTTATATTAGCAGGCAAGGCAGTAACTTCTTCAGCTTTTTCTTCAAATCTGATATTGTCCGTATGCATGAAATCACGTAATTTTCCGTTCTCATCATATCCGTCATAACGCATTAAAACACCTGTAGCTGTATCCACTAAAAATTCAAAAGATGAAACATTCATCTGACCACCATATGACTCAGATGCTGTTCCTTTGATAACATAGCATTTTCTGTCCTGATAATCTGTTATTTGTTCTACTTCCCATAGCGACCGATCATGTAAGAAACCGAAAGCATATTCCTGAGGAAAAAGACATACATCTGACATCATAACGTTAGTCGGATCAATTTCATATGCATAACCTACAATACCATTTTTTTCAGTAATTCTGTCCTGATCAGGTACATGTACAACTTTAGTAAGGGGAATAATTTCGTTGTTTATATATTCCCATGTTTTATCTTTCGGATAAACGCTTATAAAACTTTCTCCGTCGCAATATCTTGCGTTTTCTGATTCACATTCAGCTGTTCCGGCGATGATCTTTTCTTCATTCACATTGTTCCTGTAAATTCTGTAATCAGTATACGAACTTGTCTCAGAAAGACATGTCTGAAATACCACTTCGTCATAGTATTCGCTTCTGTATGATTTATGAATAAATCTTCCTGATACTTTATCATAGTAATCAACGCTGTTTAACATCATATAAAAGATATCGTCTTTGGTCGCCTTTTCAGGATCAATGGCTTTTTTCAGTTTCCTTGTTTCCGGATCGACTGTATCTTTTTCTTTGTTCTCTGATGATGCAGCCGGTACAATTGAATGATCACTGTCTCCTGTTTTCACGATCCTGTTTACATTACCAGCTACCCAGAACGCAAAACAAACTCCGAGAACAGCTGCAGGAACAAGAATTATTCTGGTTGTATTTTTGCGTTTATTATCCTTATAATCCTCCCATCTTGAAAGCAGACTCTGATACATTTCATCATCAGTTTTCATATTTAAATCCGCTCCTTTCAAGCTCGGTTTTTAATGTTTTCTTTGCATTGTAGATAAGCGACTTTATCTGTCTGTCAGTCTTTTTCATAATGAATGCAGCCTCAGAATTACTGAATCCTTCAAGGCTGGTCAGATACAGTACCTGCCGGTATTCAGGCTTAAGACTGTGCAGAGCGCGGTGAAGAGTACGTTTGTCTTCACTTCTGATATAATTCCGTTCCAGATCTTCTTCATCTGACAGATTTTCCTGCATTTCAAGCGGTACGATATTCATTTTGGAATGTTTTCTTAAATACTTCATCGTAATATTCCGCCCGACAGAATACAGCCAGGTTTTAAAGGAACTCTTTCCTGAAAATACAGGGCGTTTGCACATCAGTTCCCAGAATGTATCTTCTGCGAGTTCTTCGGCAATATGAATATTCTGTACAAAACTGTTGATATACAGGATAAGTCCCTGTCTGTAAAGATGTATGATCTCACGGAGACCTTCGTTATCACCTGCAATAAAACGGCGGTAGCTACTTTCACCGTTATCCATGGGAGATCTCCTCCTTCCAGAAGGATCGTCCTGATCCTTTCACTTATTAGTACCTTTTTTTCATCAAAACTCTAAGATATCAAAGATATTTTTTATTTTTAACCATTTTATCACGGTTTTATAGTCATTTCAATAACTTTTTACAGTAATAAACCAAGTATTTATAAGTTTCTAAAACAATCACAAAATATTTTTCTAAAAAAGCTTGACAAGCTCTCCGTTTTGTGATAAAATATTATGGTACTGCGGAGCTACTGGTTTTACAGTCCGCCTCGGTAAGTCTGTGCCGTGTGAAAAATTTCAGACATATGCGGATATGGCGGAATT
>DEBW01000059.1:0-872 GCA_002348905.1 Ruminococcus flavefaciens
ATAAGAGTTGACATATACACCGTCGATGGTCTTATCTCCGTTTGTGATGTAAGCGATCGCTGCGCTGACTGTTGCCCTGATCGTATGGATAGAAGTGTATGCCAAATTTCATTAACCCCTCTCTTTATCTCGATAATATCCTCGGCATAGATGTGACCTGTGCTGTAAAGTCGGACAAGTATCTGATTGATGTTTGCTCCGATGCGTTTCATCAGGCGATTGGTTTCAGCAATCTCTGTGCGTTCGGGAGAGAGATCACCCCTCGCCCGAACGCAGTCACGGATATACTCCGTTTTGTTTTTATAGCCGTACTGCTCACACTTTGCAAGAATGTCCTGCATTTCCGATTCCGTGAACCTCACATTAAGGGTGTAAGACTTCTTCTCCCTCTTGCGTTTCAGGTACTTGCATTCATCGTCGGTAAGCTCGTCCTCAGACTTGTGTGCAAGGGTATCGTCAAGCTCGGCAGTAACCTCTTTGTCCAGAGCATTATTGATAGCTCCCTCATAGGTCATACCCTCGAACTCCATAGCCTTGCGCTTGGGCGGTCTGCCTCTCTTGCGTTTTGCATTTTCCATAGTGATGTCTCCTTTGTTTTTATTTCGGCGTAAGCCGATTGACTATGACCGCTGTGCGGTCATTTCGGGGCTTGGGGTGTCCCCAACAAGCATTTGGTATTTTCGCTCGCTGTGCGGCGCAAAATACAATGCTTGTTATTTTTGTTGCGCTATGGCGCATATTTTTTTCGCCTGAGCTTATCTCTCTGCTCAGGCTTTCGATGCTCCGTCAGCGAATTCGTGGAGCGAATGCGACATCTCTCACCGCCGCTTCGGTCGGCGGTATCTCGCTCACGCTCCAGCGTGATGCTCTCA
>DEBW01000059.1:891-2048 GCA_002348905.1 Ruminococcus flavefaciens
CTGGTACGGCGCAGTTATTGCGCAGTCTGGGCGGCAGTTTGGTGAAAGTAATGGTTGCTTTTTCAGTGGTGGTATGATATAATAAAAAGCGTTGAAGTTCTTGCTGCTTAAAAGGATAATTCAGGAGGCTATAAATGAGTGAGATTATTTATCAAGATAAATATAAAGTTACTATTCCTAAAGTCGTGGACTATGGCTGCATTTTTTTAGCTGTATTTTTATTCTTTTTTCTCGCCGCTTGTCACTTTCCTTATTTTTGGTGTACTTTGTTATTCTTGTGCGTTCCATTCATCTTATCTAAGTTTTCTGGCAACATCTACTGCACCGATGATAAGGTTGCTATTTGTGATATATTTCATGGAAAGAGAGTTTTTTCCATTGAATCAATAAAGAGTGTAGAGATTAAGCTGTATGCTCACAAGGAAGGAATTGGTATCCTATGGGTACACCACTTTATTGTTGAAATGAAAATAATAACTGAACACAGAAAGTATAAATATAGAATGGATGTAAAGCCTGATGATGTGAAAAGTGATTTTTTTGAGCAAAAAATTGATATGAATCATAGTAACATCGCCTTCTGGAAGTTAAAAAAGTATATTGAGACATCTCAGAAAATTAATATGATCTGATATTATTGGAATCAAAGAATAAATGTTATTATAGCTGTGTGAGCGAACTCCGCTCCGCAGCTTTTTTCATTTTCCCCATAACAAAGTGTCAAACTGGAAAATCTCACTGGCATACAAAGTTTGAGCGCAATGCGAATGGACAAAAACAACGCAGGTGCGCTATAAGAACCTGTCCACATAGACTCAGGATCTGCGAAGAAGGGTATGGATATGCGAAATAACGCACATAGTTTCAGCATAAACGTCTTTGATCTCAACATCTTGGAACAGTCTGGGGTTGGTATAAAGGTGAGCCACCTCACAAAGTACAATGCTTGTTATTTTTGTTGCGCTGTAGCGCTATTTTCCAGCCTGTGTGATTTGCGTATCACGCAGGTTTTCGATGCTCCGTCATCGAATTTGGAGCTATGCGACTTAATCTCTCCGCCGCTTTGGTCGGCGGTCATCTTCGCTCACGCTCCTGCGTGATGCCCTCAATTATCATCACTCTTGAAATTGTAATCTGGTACGGCGCAGTTATTGCGC
>DEBW01000059.1:2060-2685 GCA_002348905.1 Ruminococcus flavefaciens
TGCGCAGTCTGGGCGGCAGTTTGATGAAAGTGAAGATTGACTTTTTCGGGAGAGGTGTGATATAATGTGAGTAAATGGTAACTATTAGCCTTATGCAAGCAAATCATAAGTGGAGGGTAAATAATGGAAATTGAATCTCTTCTGAAATCGCACAGTATTCAGTATAAAAAGGCAGAAGCTCCTGAATATGTTTGCGGTTTAAGATTAACGAAATCTGTGATAAATTATCTCAGTATAATGGGAGTAGAAATAAATCTTCATCAAACTAAAAGTGGTACATACTTGACTACCCTATATGACATTAATTACATTTTGAATGTGCAAGATGATGTTTGTTTGAAAAATCATCTATTGATAATCGGAACGGCATCCAATGGAGATTATCTTGTAATCAACCTTTTATCAAATCATATTGGGTATGTATTTACTGATGATTTATCAGAAGAAAATTATGATGATATTACGGATATCTATCGTGAACTGCCTTACGGAATTGAAGAATTTCTGAACGAAGCAGTTTCAAACGAAGATTACATTTCAGATGGATTTAAGGCAGAAGAATATATTGGTAACCCTTTTGATTAAAATCGAATATCCCCACAAGCTGTGTGAGCGAACTCCGCTC
>DEBW01000059.1:2937-3243 GCA_002348905.1 Ruminococcus flavefaciens
GAACAGTTCTATTCAGGCAGCCTATGAGCGCCGTCGTAAGATTATTACGGACAGCAAGCTCTACACCTACGATAAGCTCTCACAGCTTTACGGTGGTGCTGAGGGACAAGCACTTCTCGATGCAGTGACTGCGGAGCATACGCTGATTGGCAAGCTGACTGCAAGCGGAATGTCCTACGATGACATTGAGGGGCTGGTTGATAGCTCTGACGGTGCAGACAGCAAGTCGGACAACAGCTCGGACGATGATGTTGCTGACGGACAGACTTCCTTCTTTGAAAACGAAAATCCGTATGCGGTTTAATA
>DEBW01000002.1 GCA_002348905.1 Ruminococcus flavefaciens
CGGAGGTCTTGTCATAGGCGGAAGCTTTGGCGGCACTATGGAAAACTGCAAAGCAAAGGGAAAAATCATTGCAGAAGGCAATGAACCTGTTGGACTTGGCGGAATTGCAGGCTGCCTTGAGATGATGAACAGTGTGACTGACTGTACAGCTGATGTTGAGATAATCTCAGCAAAGGGCGGTCATGCTATCGGAGGACTTTGCGGTTACAGCGGTACACATTCAAAAGGCGATATAGCACTTGAAACAGAAGGCATAGAAACTCATGAATATCCCGGTATCATCAAAAACTGTAAAGTCACTGTCAAAATGAATGTACCGAATGCAACTCATGTTGGAGGACTTATCGGTACAGGTCTTTATTACTACGGCGAAGAAACTGCGTTCAAAATCGTTGACTGTACTGTAAACGGTGAAATAACAGGAGCAATAACTCCTGGTGCAGTTGCAGGACGTTCCGAAAACAGTGTTATTGAAAGCTGTGAAGCAAATGTTACATCTGACGGTTCAAAGCTTACAGATGAAACCGGTAAAACAGATAAGAAGTATGAAAGTGCAGATCAGAGTGAGAATGAGGAAGAAAACACAGCTGCATAATGTATTGTTTTTAAAAGAGCCTATACGATTGTATAGGCTCAGCCTGTCGAAAGAAGCTGGTTTGCTCAACCGCCGTTTACGCCGGTGAATATCATACAAGCTGAGGTGTAGAGCAATATAGAGGAGAAAAGCCTTCCCTTGTTGTCTTTGGCTGCACGGAATATACAATAAAGCGAAAACAGTATACCTGGGATACCGGCTGATAATCCGATATATCTGAACCATGCATCTTCCGAAAACCATTCAGATGCCAGAGGGTAAGTACCAATCTGAATGAAATGTCCGCCCCAGTTAATAAGGAAAGTGAAAAGAAATATTCCTATTCCCCAGTTAAACGCTTTTCTTCTGGCACAGTATCCGAGTAGCAGGATAAACAGAATAAGCAGGAAAAGAGACGAACCGTTTTCGATATGTGCAAAGTTCAGATAGTCATTTTCACATCTCAGTCCGAAATGCCATGAACATTCTCCTACGCTCTGCCAGAGAAGTGTACCTCCTGCAATGGACATCCAGAATGATTTTACAGTATTCTTCTTATCCGTACACAAGTGGGATGAAACAGCCGCACATATGAGCGAAACTAAAAATGCCGCTATCATGTATACAAGTCTTACTATGTTAGGGTTTGTCGGTTCACCGCCATTCAATACGGACGGTATCACATTCGGAAGTCCGTTTCCTGAACCGATAAAAACTGAAAACTCAATAATAACAAATGCAAGTATAACAAACTGTATCAGCGCCGGAATGATACCTTCTTTTAATCCTGCTTTAACGTTGAAGCGACTGTTTTTTTCTGTGAAATTAAAATGTTCCATATAATTTATCGCCTTTAAAATATTTCTCATGCAAAAGATGCTATCATTTCTTTTGGAGCTTCACATTCGTATAGTTCAGTTATGTATAGGATAGGGATATCAGCATTCTCATCTTCATGATGCTGTATTATAATATCAGCAGTTATCATCGCCCATTTTTCGCCCTGTATCTCATAATACCTGTTATAGAAGGCAATAAGCCAGCAGAACTGCATATCAGCTTCACAGCAGGTCATTACAAAACGTCCAACAGCAAATACATTATCAGGCAGTTCTGGACGAGAACCTATCATTGCTTTGAATTTTACGGTTTTGCCATGATATTTTCCTGCATCATACATTATATCTCCGTACCATACATCTTAATCATTGTCCTTGATAATAAGTGTATCTGCATCAATGTCAAAAGGCAGAGGATCTTCGATATCATCGGCTATCATCATACCGTTATCAGCTTCGTAGTATATCTCAGCCCGTCTGTTTACTGACCTTACGACCTTGTGAAGCTCGTTTACGTCAGCTTTATTAGCATAGCGGTTGAAAACAACAACGTCACTTACGCTGAACTTATCGGCAATAAGATTTTTCAGATTCTGGACATATAATGAAAAACTTGAAGCATCTGCTATGGATACGACCTGAAATATCTTCCAGTTTTCAGGTTTGTTTATCATCAGGTCGGAAAGATGCCACATACCATTATACTCAATAACTATTATATCAGCATCACTTTTTTCAGCAAGCTCATTCAGTATATTTGCGTCAAGGTCAGTTTTTTCCTCAAGTACATGAAGCGAAACGTTTTTATCCTTGAACTGAGAAAAATCATAATCCTCAAAGCCTTCCTCACATAAAAGAAGCAGTATATTCTCACCTTGTCCGAAGTTTTTGTTAGATATAGTTTTCTGAATGAAACGAGTTTTGCCTGCTTCAAGGAATCCAAGAAACAGGTATACAGGTATCGGCTTTTCTGACATATTTTTAACCTCATCTCTGATCGACAAAGTGCAGGAGCGGCAAACATCATCCTGCACTTTGTCAGCTTTATACAGTAAAAAGGGTGGGGGAGAAGTGATATTGGTTGAGCTTTTATTACGAAAGAATGATTGTACCGGAAATTATTATATGGAAGACACTTCTTGCACTGTTATAGGCAGACAGCTATCCACCCTTTTTAAATCGAAAAATGATAATCATTTTCAATTTATAATTATATTCATATATATCCGGATTGTCAATCGTTTAAAAATATATTCTACGTCTTAACCAAAATGATAATCATTCTCAAATTAATAATGTGCAGATATTAAATGAAATTTAACCATTTAACGTAATTGGATAACACAATAATATAATAGATAACTGGTTCATATCCGCTTTACAAATGAAGGGGATATGTGGTATAATAAATATTGCAATTCATAAAATTAAATATGGAGAGTGATGCGAATGGTGTTGGCATACTACAACATACTTTTCATTATGTCCATTCTTCTTACATCGGCGTATGCCTGTATATGGAGAAAGTATTTTGACGTACACTTCACTCTGATATTTTCGCTTTTCCCTGTATCAGACCTTGGATACCTGCTGCTTGCACACTCAAAGAACATGGAAAGTGCAGTCACAGCGCTTAAAATAGTATATCTTGGAGGCTGCTTCCAGTCGCTTCTGATAATCCTGATAGTGTTCAGCCTGTGCAAGATAAAGCTCAAACGAGGGTATAAGATGCTCCTTTTTGTGCTGAGTATGACTGTGTTTTTCGGAGTTATGACTATCGGTGAAAACGATGCCTTTTACAAAAGCATTACGTTCTCAACGGTCAGAGGAGCCGCACATCTTGAAAAGGAATACGGCTTCATGCACACAGTATTCACGGGATATATATTGCTCTATTCTGTACTGAGCGTAATGGCAATGGGATACAGTTACTTCAAAAAGAAGAACGTATCACGAAAGATAATCTATCTGCTGATACTCACCCAGCTTGTTACACTCAGCAGCTATTTTCTGACAAAACTGTTCAGACTTACGGCCGAGTTAACTCCTTTTTCATATCTCCTTGCAGAAATACTCTACCTTGTGATAATACACAGGATATGTTTGTACAGCGTTGACGATACTATAATGGATTCGCTTATCAGACAGGGAGGTACAAGTATAATCTCGCTTGATATGAATATGAATTATATCGGATGCAGCAGAGGAACGGAAGCGCTTTTTCCTGAGCTTGCTGAACATTCTGTAGACCGTCCTTTCATTGTCAGAGGCTTTTTCAGCGGACAGATACAGAAATGGCTTGAGGAATTTATCAGAGACAACAGCAATGATTCATTTCTTTTCAGAAATGGCGAAAATATCTACAACGTGAATATCGCCTATATCTTTAGCGGAGGTCATAAGCACGGCTATCAGATAATGCTTATAGACGACACGAAAGACCAGCAGTATATAAACCTGCTTGACCGCTATAACAACGATCTGCATAACGAGGTAGCAGAAAAGACGGCTCATATTATCCGTATGCACGATAACCTGATACTCAGTATGGCGGCAATGGTAGAGAGCAGAGACAATTCTACCGGCGGACATATTAAGCGTACCAGTGTTGGAGTAAGGCTTATTCTCGATGAAATGCTCAAGGATAATTTACCAGAGCTTACAGACGAATTCTGCAAGGATATGATAAAAGCAGCTCCAATGCACGACCTCGGAAAAATTGCCGTAGATGATGCGATACTCCGCAAACCTGGCAGATTTACCGACGAGGAGTTCGAGAAAATGAAGGCTCATGCAGCCGAAGGAGCAAGGATAGTTCACGAGATACTTAAAGATACTGATGATAAAAGCTTTTCAGTTGTTGCCGAAAATGTGGCTCATTTCCACCATGAGCGCTGGGACGGCTCAGGTTATCCTGAGGGACTGAAAGGGGAGGAGATACCTCTTGAAGCCCGTATAATGGCTATCGCAGACGTTTATGACGCTCTTGTCAGCAAGCGTGTCTATAAGGAAAAGATATCCTTCGGGAAAGCCGATGCCATCATAATGGACGGCATGGGAAAACATTTCGATAAACGGCTTGAAAAATACTACGTCAGTGCCCGTCCGGCTCTTGAAAAGTATTACTCTTCTCTTGAATAAATATTGATCCCCTTATCACATTTTTGAGTGTGATAAGGGGATGTTTTGTTATATTGGAAGATTTTCCAGTTCGTATGACGGAACACATAATGCATATTCTGCATTTGAGGTGCGAATAACAGAATATGAGTAGGGTATCAGGTAATGATTTGGTACGAACATACCTATAACAGGTATCAAAGAAAAAAAGCTCTGTTTTTTCTGTACTCCGTTTTTTGAATAAGCAGAAGGAGCTTCGCTATGAATCCAATGGCGAACCTTAGCCTTATTATCTGATTCTGTCCACGAACTCATAATGGAATGAGGTATTCTCACTGTACCAGTAACATCAACCAGATATAAAGCTTCACTGTCGGCATAAGTAAGGTACATTCCGTTGGTATACAGCAGTTTCTTTTTTTGATAAAAATCGCTCTGCAATTTCTTTGGAGACAACAATTCTATTTCATCAGCGTCAGCAGGAACATTCATTTCGTCTATCGCTTTTTCAGAAAGTTCTTCTGAACGCCTTTTCACAGACGGTCTGCTTACCCATATAATTACAAATATATATATTAAAGGGAATCCGAAAATGGTCAGCAATCCGAATAATAAGACAAGGTCTGAACTGATTCCGGCAATATCACCGCCGATCCATAAAACAGCCATGACGACCACAAATACAACAGCGAACAATTTTGTATTCTTTTCTGTTTTATCAATGCTCTGATTGAAGCTTCTGATCTGTTCCAACAATTCAGAATTTGGACGGCGTACTACAAATTCATCCGATTCAAATATGTTTTTCAGCATATAGTGTAACCTCCGGTATTACGTAAAATAGATGCATTGTTGATTTGATTTTTATTGTGTTATAATTGGTGTGTGTGCTCTGTAGGTCAGAGTTTGCATTATCATAACTTATTTTGTAACTTGTCCTTTTCTGTATCTGCCGAAAAGAATACCGTCATCAACATATTTATCAGCCTGAGATACCCACATTGGAAATTTTCCTGTTGCTACAGCAGTCTGTCCGTTAAGCATTCCTGTATGGAACGAAATATGGCGAAATTGTCTCAGTACCAGTTCCATTCTTGTATGCTCACAGTTTTCTGGACATTCATATAGCATTTCATCTGTGAGAGAATCAAGATATTCGTATGTTTTTTTCTCTACACTGTCAAGATAATCAAGAAGCTGCTCATCAGACAAGGTAACTGAGGCAGGCTTGTCGGGATTGTCAAGTCCCTCTTCATGAAACGGTGGTTCATCATATACACAAGGATTTATAAACCATTTATCAGCAGAATGGAGTGCGTGATATGCCCATCTCCAACATGGAGCACCGCAGCATATAGCATCTCTGTCATAGGTCTGGATAGACGTTCTGATATTAAGGAAATTCGGTTTTACCATATCTTTTATTATCATACATAATTCATTCACTATAAAAACCTCCTTTAAATTCCGATTCAGCAGAGCCGACTAATTCTTTTTGATAGTAAACAAACTCTTTATCTCGTTTCACTTCACAATAACCCAGCTTTGTATAAAAAGCATTCGTTCTAACATTCCAAATAGGTGTATCAAGTTTAATTTTCTTGATACCAGGGTAGAAAGTTTCTACCATTTTCATCAAGGAAATACCATACCCCTTCCGATAGTGAACCGGGTTTAGAAATATTCTGCCAATGTACAATGTTTCATTGTCTTTGTCCAAAAATAGAACTGCACCACCAACGATTTCTTCATTCATGACTGCCTGCAGCAAGTGTCCTTCATTTTTCATCTGAATGTGCCATGAAATTGAATCATAATCAGGAGGTCCGCCTGCTTCGGAAGCGCCAACATTAATATCGCTATCAAACGCAGCCTTTGATATAGCCACGATTCTTTCGATATTTTTCAATTCTGCATTTTCTAATTTCATTAATATCATATCCTCGTCAAATTCCGATTTTAAGCAGGAACATTTATTATTCCATATTATAGCATAAATCCATAGTAAAGTCAACGATTGGATTTTACGGATTGACATAAATTGACTTTGATTCATTACGTAATATGAATATACAGCAATATTTTTGGCTGAAATCTATTGACTTTTTTGACTTCTATTGATATAATTCGTGTATAGAGAAAGTACGAAGTTTTCTCCGCTAAATTGCAATTCAGAAAACGGGATGAAAATGATAATACGATATTTACAGCAAGCGGAAAAATCTCAGAGAAGTTATGTATTCATTATCCTATGCTAAATGATTTATAGTATTATCCGAAGGAGAGTCGATATATGGATTATTTTGTCTATGAAGGGAAAAAAGTGTTCTATAAGGAAACAGGTACTGGAAAACCATTGATATTTCTTCATGGAAATACTGCGTCTTCTCGTATGTTTGAACAAATTGCAGGTGAATACAGCAAGAATTTCAGAGTTATTCTGATTGATTTCTTAGGACATGGAAAATCAGACAGACTTGATGTGTTTCCGACAGATCTTTGGTTTTATGAAGCTCAACAGACCATTGCGTTTCTAAAAGAAAAGCAGTATCAGGATGTGAATATAATCGGCAGCAGCGGTGGTGCAATGGTAGCAATAAATATTGCACTTGAAGCTCCAATACTTGTAAATAAAATAATAGCGGACAGCTTTGAGGGTGAATTCTCCAGCAGTATATTTACGCAGAATCTTTTGAAAGACCGTGAAAATGCCAAAAACAATGCAGGCGCAAGGGGATTCTACGAATATATGCATGGTTCAGACTGGGAACAGATAGTTGATAATGATACTTCTGCAATAATAAGACATCAAAAAGAAATAGGACATTTTTTTCATAAACAGTTGGAAGAACTTGAGACTGATATTTTGTTGACCGGCAGCACTGAAGATAAATTTATGTATAGTATTTCAGATCATTATTATGAAAGGGTTTATGGCGAGATAGTGTCAAAAATTAAACACGGAAGGATTCATCTCTTTTCTAAAGGAGATCACCCTGCAATATTAAGCTGTTTTCAGGAGTTTTATCCATTGAGCATGGATTTTTTATTATCCTGACGAATATACACTGAGCAGTCCTTCGGGGCTGCTTTTTTATGCCCTCACGGAGGAGGTGAAACCGCATAGCAAACAGGATAGGAGATTGCCGGACAGAAATTTTTGTGTATGGCGATTGAAAATCAGGGCAGATTGTGGTATAATTGAAAATGAAAGCAATGTGCAAGGGTGCTCGCATAATCATAATTAAGGGCGTGTGAATAATTATGGAAGATTTTAAAAAAATAGTTTTCTGGACTTTTTGGCCAACTTTGATTTCAGGCATCGTATCGTATAGAGTATTTTTTTCGCATTTTGATGATAACGAGAAAAGGCTTGTTTATTTTTTACTTCTGTTATTGCTGTGGGAAATTTTAATTTTAATTATAACGATATTAGTAAAATGGATAGAATACAGAAAAGAAAACCCTGCATTGACCAAAGAAGAAAGGCAAAGGCTGAAACAGCTTCGCAAGGAAGAAAAATACCGGAATTCTGAGGAATTTAAGAAGAAATATTTTTCTGATGTTGAGATCGGAAATTCTTATTTTGGAAATGGAGTTTTAGTAAAGAATTCAAGTTATGAGACTATTTGCTATACAGATATAAAAAGCGGATTTGATAGAATTTTCGATTCCTTCGGTAAAAAAGGTGATGAATCTTGTGATTTGTATGAATTTATCGTGCGAGAAGATAATATAGAGTATGTTCTTGCTTCACTGGAGAAGATCTACAAAAAATCCGAGCAGATAATGGAAGAATGTTATGACAAAATATATAAAGAAATCGTTGAGTTCTTTGAAAATGTTTGTGATGAGAATTTAAAGGATGAATTTGATCTGGATTATTTAAAAGAAAACTGGTATGTTTATGGATTAGCTATTTATGATGATTATATGGAGCTGTCTATTGGTATAAAAGCCGCAGAAAACTCCGAAGCTGACAGCTATTTCGATATACTTGTATTAGTTGAATATAGTACGCAGGAACCGGAAGTTTCATTTGAGGTCGTATGGTAAAACAGTATGTTAATGTGTCGCTCGGACACGCAAGGATGATCGTTGAAAATGAATAGGATAGAGCAATCCCCACATCACTGGTGACACAGTGGTACGGGGGTAATGTCATTAAGCTAAGAA
>DEBW01000187.1:0-629 GCA_002348905.1 Ruminococcus flavefaciens
TCCCTTGAATTGGCTGTTCTTACAGGATGTCTGCGTATTTCTAAGGAAAGTATATTCACAGGACTGAATAATCTTTCAGTTTGTTCTATCAATAATAATGCATTCTCGCAGTATTTTGGATTTACCGAGAGTGAAGTTCAAAAAATGCTTGAATACTATTCTTTATCTGACAAGTTTAATGAAATAAAAAAATGGTATGACGGTTATCGTTTTGGCAGGACTGAAATATACAATCCGTGGAGTATAGTGCAGTATTGTAATAGCGCTTTACACGATGAGGAAGAAAGTTTACAGCCCTACTGGAGCAATACAAGTTCAAATTCTGTGATTCGTAAGCTTATAACCGAATCAGATGATTCAGTTCGTGAAAAGGTTGAAGAACTCATGAGCGGAGAGAGTATCTGTGTACCGATTTATGAGGACTCTGTTTATGCAGATATTGATGAAGATAAAAAGCAGATATGGAGTTTTCTGTTGTTTACGGGCTATCTTAAAAGCGTGAACCTGAGAAATATCAATGATATTCTTCACGCTGATCTTGTGATACCGAATGTTGAGATCAGAACGATATATCAGCGTTCGATTCTGCAATGGTTTGATGAGAGGCTTGAAGCTGATCCGAGACTGGA
>DEBW01000187.1:772-4498 GCA_002348905.1 Ruminococcus flavefaciens
TCAAACCGTGAGAGCGGTGACGGCAGACCTGATTTGCTGCTCATGGAAAAGCGTAAGCGTGAGCTTGCAATTATAATAGAGGTAAAAGATACAAAGAATTTCAGCGAACTTGAAAGTCTCTGCGATGAAGCACTTGCTCAGATAGAAGAAAACAGATATGAAGCTGAACTGAAACAGGAAAGCTACAAGAAAATCATTAAGTACGGTATTGCGTTCTGTGGAAAATCATGTATGGTTAAGATGAATGAAAACTGCTAATTCAGTTACAATTATCGTATGATGAAAGGAGGAAAATCCATGCTTCACATATACTATGGAGAACTTGATACACCTGAATATATCTTTAATCCGGATGTATTTTTTAATAACAGCTACGAAGAAGAGTGGATCACAGATCCTCTTTCAAAAGAAATGATAAAGGATATTGATGGTTCGGATGTTATAGGTCCACGACTTATTGATAGTCCTTTCCTTGGTGCAATACCAACCGAAAGATTATCAGGAGGCGTGAAAACACTTATGCTGATGAATTTTGATTCAGAGCATATTTTCAATGCTTCAGCCTGCGGTGATAACTGTGCATCATGGATACTGAAGATTGCTCAGAAAAAGGATTTGACCATAAGACTTGGTTATCTGATGGATTTTGGCAGTGATAATTTTGATATTGAGATCGTTAATCTTCATCAGACTGTCCACACAATGAAAGAACTGGATGAAGCGGTTCTTGATAATCATTTATTATAAGGTAATAAGCTATGGTTGCTACACTTCACTTTAGGACACATATCCAGAGCAAACCTTATATCGGCAAATATAAGTAAAAACACGAAAGCCTGATTCCATATCAAAATCAGGCTTTTTCTTTTTTGGTGATTGACTTGCAGAGATAAGTTTGGTATAATATTGGAATAGTGAAGTACACGCTTTTCAAGATTGGAGGCTCTTATGAAAACTAAGATCATCTTTTTATGTATTCTTTTTGGTACTTTGTCTTTCAGCGGATGCAGTCTTGCGGATTCAAAGCATACTTCTTCAAATAGCAATTCTAACAGTATTGATAGTGAGAGCGAAGTAGCAACAGCAGCCGGATCTACACTGACTGAACGTCAAAAAAAGATCCTTTCGGAAGAGTCACTTCCGACCGAATTAGACAAGCTCTCAGCAAGTCAAGAGCGTGGCATTACGAATATCGAAAACGCTTTTTTGTATCTTGATGAAAAGTATCCCGGCATTGAATTCGATTATGTTTCACATTATCCGGCAGGCTTGATGGAATATGAGACAACGGATTTTGTTCCAAAAGGATACGATAAAGAAGATAGCCGAAATCTCATAACTGTTGAAAAAGACAGAAAGGGAAACTATGATGACCGAGATGGTTATATGCTGATCGCTGTGAGGGAAACAATGGAAAAAGTCATCGCAGAATATGTTGAATCGTATTTCGGAGAAGGCAATGCTAAAGTGTATATTCATCCTTTCTTAGCCGAAATGGAGTATACTGATATAATAAATGAGGATACAGTAAAGGATAAGGTTCAATCTACGGCAGTATTATTTGTGCCCGATGAAATATGTACCAAAGCACAGATGGATGCTTTTTCAGATAAATATAAAAGTGACGGTCACGATTTTGTATGCAGATTCAGAGCTACCATAATAAACAAGAACGATTTTGACGGCTTAACATACAATAATTGCGGAGATATGTATGATAATAAACATATAATCTATGATATTGATATTGAATAAAATAGTTGATATGGTTGAATACAAATCAGGATAAATGTCTCACCTTAGCCTACTGGCACACCTGTTTTCCGTTCCACACAAGTCATAATCTGAAATATTTACCTCGAATTGATGAAAGCAAAGCACATCACTGAAATAAGTGATGTGCTTTGACTTTTACTGCGTTTTTCTTGATTTTTGAACCGTAGTATGATATACTATTGATAATGCATCAAATCCGAAGAACGGCGGTGTGAATAATGGAAAAGCGTTTTAATATAACAGGTTCATGTTTCCCTGAAATGCACTATATGGTCGATATAACCGATCGACTTGAAAAGATAAAAGAAATGATCGACAGGGGAGACTATTTTGTCATTAATAGAGGAAGACAGTATGGCAAGACAACTACTTTAAAAGCATTAGAAAAATATCTTGCTGATGATTACTGCATTATTAGTCTTGATTTTCAGAACATGGATCCGGAGGATTTTGACAGTACTGCAAATTTTGTAATAGCATTAGCTCAGGAAATATTGGATTCACTTCGTGGCAGAAAAGATATCCCTGATGAACAAAGGGAGCAGCTTGAAGCTGCTGCAAACGGAAAGTCACTTCGTATGGCTAATTTGTTCAGAATAATCAGCGAGTGGTGCTCAATATCCGAAAAACCTGTTATATTGATGATAGATGAAATTGACATTGCATCAAACACGCAGACATTCCTTAGTTTTTTATCAAAATTAAGAGCTTCTTATCTTGAAAGAACTGAAAGAGCAACTTTTAAATCTGTTATCTTATCAGGAGTCAGAGATATCCGCAATCTGAAATTAAAAATCAGAGATGAATCAGAGCATCAGCATAACAGTCCGTGGAATATAGCAGTTGATTTCAACATTAACATGAGCCTGACGGCAGATGGTATTGCAGGTATGCTTGATGATTATAAAAGAGATCATAATACTGAAATTGATACCGCTGTTATGGCGAAGTTGATTTATGACTATACATCGGGATATCCTGTTCTTGTATCAAGCATATGTAAGCTTATTGACGAGGAGATTCATGAATGGACAGAGCAGGGAATAATACAGGCAGTAGGCAGAATACTTAATTCAAATACTCCTCTTTTTGATTCGCTTATCAATAAGCTTGAAGATTATCCCGATATGAAGGCAAGCTTATATGAGATTTTGGCAAAAGGTAAACGTATCTCATACAATCCTGATAATGATCCGACAAAGTTGTTATTGTTATTCGGATTTGTGAAAATTGTAGACGGTGCAGTTGTTATAGCAAACAGAATATTTGAAACAAGATTATACAATGATATGCTAAATTCAGAGGAAGTGAAAGCTACTCCTATTTCAAAAGCGGGACTTTTTGACAAGCCTGAATTTGTTAAGAATGGTATTCTTGATGTAGAGCTTATTTTCAGCAGATTTATAGAGCATTTTCATGAAATATACAGAGAGAATACTGAGCAGTTTATTGAGGATGATGCCAGAAAGTGTTTTCTTGTATACCTCAGACCAATAATCAACGGAGTAGGCAATTACTATATTGAGTCGCAGACACGAGACGGCAGACGTATGGATGTGATTATTGATTATCTTGGAAAACGATATATTGTCGAACTGAAAATATGGCATGGTCCGAAGTATAACGAAGATGGTGAAAAGCAAATTTCAGATTATCTTGATTCCTATAATCTGAAAAAAGGTTATATGCTGACATTCAGCTTTAATAAAAATAAGAAGCCGGGAATTAAAACTGTTCAGTACGATGATAAGGTTTTGGTAGAGGCTATTGTTTGATTGTATATCAAACAATGTGATACTTACTATAACAGTAAGTATCACATTTTGAAAAACGAGGTAAGAATTATACCCTTACCCGTACCCTTACAGTAGTAAAATTACTGTGAAATGAATAAAATATCCAAGACTTTTCATGATATAAAACATGCTTATGTGGCTAAAATACGTTAAG
>DEBW01000187.1:4696-4956 GCA_002348905.1 Ruminococcus flavefaciens
AGAGTTTTTGAAGTATATTGCGGAACTCGTTAACCAAGGTTAACAAGTCGTTCTATATAGATTACAAAAGCAGATAATATGCATATAGGCACGTATCTCATGAAATAGAAGAGAGAATTCAGAACAACGTCATTTCCACAGCCTGGTTTGATAACATCATCGAAAAAGTATATCAGACAAACTTAATAGTTCTATTTTATTGAATATAAATAGGAATTGTGATATAATATTATTATCAAATCCAGTTATACGGGAGGATC
>DEBW01000187.1:5114-5551 GCA_002348905.1 Ruminococcus flavefaciens
GAAACTGCCAAGGAGCATATTGAAGGAAAGATTGACATATCCACAGCACAAAAGCGGATATACAGCTACTATGAGCAGCGTGACGTGCGTATGACTGTTGAACAGGATATGATGGAAGCAGATATCGCAGCAGCTCACATAGCTGAACTCCTTGCTGAAAAGACATTCCAATTCTCACCGGCAGAGCTTAAATCCATACACCGCCGATTGTTCACAGGTGTGTTCAAAACCGCTGGTCAGTACAGAAAATATAACATTTCTAAGAAGGAATGGTTGCTTAACGGAAAGACGGTGTTTTATGCTGCATTCGACAGTATCCGTGATACCCTCGACTATGATTTTGGTCAGGAGAAAGCCTTCTCCTATGCGGAAATTGATGTAGCTCAGTCGATAAAGCATATTGCAAAGTTCATATCCGGTATCTGGCAGATCCATCC
>DEBW01000187.1:5748-7393 GCA_002348905.1 Ruminococcus flavefaciens
AAGATTTATGTGAACATACTCTAAAAAATCGATATATGCATATTGCGTTATAAAAATAAGAAGACTAAATGAAATTATTACCAAGATATTTGATATGTCAGAGACGGATACCGTTTTTCAAAGGCAATGAAAAATCTCGGATTTATCAGTACATATGACATCATCAACATATATCTGCCTCTCGGTTTTTCTAATTTCAAAATAGAAGGCAGGGGACTCGGAAGTGCTGTCCCTTTCAGAGCTTGATCTGCTCACGATCGGAGTCGTGAATGATATGTTCACCGAAAAGGAAAATGACGAATATGACGGCTGGCATGAGGTCGCTGGACAGGCGGACTTTGATTCATTCTGATTGACTTTTTCTCCCTGCTGTGCTATAATCTTCATAAGATTACTACTACAGCGAGAGAGATGATGCGATATGAGAATTATGCCTTCTAAAAGAATCAGCGAAAAAATAATGCAGCTTCTTGACATCAAGCCTTATTCATCAATGGTGAATACTATTATTACGCATTCCATAGCAGAAAACTCGGTAATTCCCGGAGATGTTGAATCGCTTAGAGCTGAAGCAGCAAAAGTTAACCGGGATTTGCAGGCACAAGGCAGATCTGATTACACAGATGATGAATTGATGCTGCTTTTTATGGTTGAGTCAATGATTGCACCATATTTAGCTGAGCGTCCGGATATTCTTAATAACTATATGGCTGCCATTTCAAAAGAGTGTCGTGTATTTGATGTTGAGGAATTCAAGAATAATCCTTACTTTAAAAATATCGATTTTCACGAAAAACATCAAGGCGACTATGAACTGCTTTACCACGAATTCATGCCTTATGAAGTTGCTATTTATAGCCCACCTAAACGACTGCCCAAAGTGCATATTGATATTCCGTGTGTAAGCTGTTTCACTCACACGTTAAAATATCCTGCGATAGGTCAGACAAGCATCAAAAGCACATGGATGTCTGTTACGCCAAATGAGGTATATACTATGGCTGGTGCCATTTCAAATGCCAATGGCAAAGTACTAACTTTAGGCTGTGGTATGGGCTATTTTGCTTATATGGCATCGCTAAAAGATGAAGTGAAATCAGTGACTATTGTTGAAATCGAGCAAGATGTTATCGATTTATTTGAGAAACATATTCTTCCCCAGTTTCAGCATAAAGATAAGATCACTATTATCAAAGCGGATGCAGTTGAGTATATGAAGACACTTGCTGATGGTGAGTTTGATTATTGTTTTGCTGATATCTGGATAGGAATAGAAGACATTGCTCCTTATTTTTCTATAAAAGAAATTGGAAGAAAGCTGCGAAAAACGAAAATCGACTATTGGATAGAAGAATCCTTTGCAATTTATCTGTCACAGTTCGTATGGATTGAAATACTCGAATCATTTTCAAAGGCTGTCCATGCTGAAATTCCAGATGTAAGCAATGCTCCCGTGGAAGCAAATGAAGAAAAAGTTCGAGACTATGTTCATAGGCTATTGAAAAAAATCGAAATAACCACGCCCGATCAGATAGATTACTACCTCACGCCTAAAACCATCATCGATCTTATCAATAAGGCGAAAATCACATTTTAATTAAAAAGCACTTGCTTACGGCAGGTGCTTTTTTCATGCCCTCACGGA
>DEBW01000187.1:7547-7701 GCA_002348905.1 Ruminococcus flavefaciens
CGCAGACGCAGCTCAAGGATGTACAGAAGCTGCTGAAACTCGATCCGACCAATACGGAACTGCTCTCGCAGAAACACAAGCTCCTCGCCGATGCGGTGAAGGCTACCAAAGAAAAGCTGGAAACCCTGAAAACGGCAGCAGAGCAAGCAAATCG
>DEBW01000187.1:7724-8945 GCA_002348905.1 Ruminococcus flavefaciens
TAAAGCCCTCGCCCGTGGCGACATCAATCAGGAACAGTACGATGCCCTGCAGCGTGAGATCATCGAAACGGAACAGGAACTGCAAAACCTCCAGCGTGAGGCAGAGGCTTCCAGCACGGCGCTTGCAAAGCTCGGTCAGGCGGGAGAAATGCTTGAAAAAGCCGGTGACAAAATCGCCGATGTCGGCACGACACTTACCACTCATGTGACCGTTCCTGTTATGGCTGCCGGAACTGCCGCAGTCAAGACCGCAGCCGACTTCGACTCCGCCATGAGCAAGGTCGCTGCTGTATCCGGTGCGACCGGTGATGAACTGGACGCGCTCCGGGACAAGGCTCGTGAGATGGGCGCAAAGACCAAGTTCTCAGCTTCTGAAGCCGCCGATGCCATGAACTACATGGCGATGGCGGGCTGGAAAACCGGCGATATGCTGGAAGGTATCGAGGGCATCATGAACCTTGCTGCCGCTTCCGGTGAGGACTTGGCGACTACTTCGGATATTGTAACTGACGCTCTGACCGCTTTCGGCTTATCTGCTGCCGACAGCGGTCATTTTGCTGATGTACTGGCGGCGGCATCGTCCAATGCGAACACGAACGTCAGCATGATGGGTGAAACCTTCAAATACTGTGCGCCTGTTGCGGGTTCTCTCGGCTTTAGCTGTGAGGATACCGCACAGGCAATCGGTCTGATGGCGAACAGCGGTATCAAGGGTTCGCAGTCCGGTACGGCGCTACGTTCAATCATGACCGCCCTTGCAGGTGATGTGAAGTTCTGCGGTGATGCCTTCGGTGAAATGGAGATCGCCACCACCAATCAGGACGGCTCGATGCGTGAGCTGAATGACATTCTCGCAGACTGCCGTGTCGCTTTTGCGCAGATGTCAGAATCGGAACAGGCATCGGCAGCACAGGCTCTGGTCGGCAAGAATGCAATGTCGGGCTTCCTTGCGCTGATGAATGCTGCGCCTTCGGATATTCAGAAGCTGGAAAGTGCAATCAGCACTTGTTCCGATGAGATTGACGGCTACAACGGTGTTACTGAAAAGATGGCTGCCGTGATGCAGGATAACCTCGGCGGTCAGCTCACCATTCTAAAATCACAGCTTCAGGAGCTTGCTATCAGTTTTGGTGAAATCCTGATGCCTGCAATCCGCACTATTGTATCTCGTATTCAGGGACTTATTGATAAATTCAACGCGCTGTCGCCTGCGACAAAGGA
>DEBW01000087.1 GCA_002348905.1 Ruminococcus flavefaciens
TTTAAAAGAGGCTCTGAATTAAAATGAGTGAACAAATAATCTGCAAAAACGCCGCCCTTGGTTACGAGGACGGCATTGTTACTGAAAACCTCAATTTCACCGTTAACAGCGGTGATTATCTTTGTATACTGGGCGAAAACGGCTCAGGTAAAAGTACGCTTATAAAGGCTCTGCTCGGACTTAAACCGCAGGTCAAAGGCGAGATAACATGGGTAAACGGCTTTACCTCGAAAGAGATAGGCTATCTGCCGCAGCAAACTCCTGTACAGAAGGACTTTCCGGCTTCTGTGAGGGAGATAGTAATATCAGGCTGTCTCTCAAAGACAGGTCTGAGACCGTTCTACAACGCAAAGGAAAAGGCTCTTGCAGCAAAGAATATGAAGCGTCTCGGCATCGAGCACCTCGAAAAACGCTGCTACAGAGACTTGTCAGGCGGTCAGCAGCAGAGAGTGCTCCTCGCCCGTGCATTATGTGCAACTGAGAAAATGCTCCTCCTTGACGAGCCTGTGACAGGTCTTGATCCTCACGCTCAGAACGACCTCTATGAGCTTATATCCACCCTTAACAAAGAGGGCATATCTATAATAATGGTATCACACGATATCACAGCCGCTGTAAAATACGCTACACATATCCTCCATATCGCTAAAAAACAACTGTTTTTCGGCACTAAAGAGGACTACCTCAACAGCAAGGTAGGTAAATCTTTCATCGAAACGGAGGCTGAAAGCAATGGCTGATATACTTGATAAACTCCAGCTTTACTTCTCGTACCCTTTTGTGCGGTACGCTTTTATTGTCGGAATACTCATTGCGCTGTGTTCATCGCTTCTCGGCGTAACACTGGTGCTCAAACGCTTCTCATTCATCGGTGACGGTCTTTCTCACGTTGCTTTCGGAGCTATGGCTGTAGCCTCTGTAATGGGATTCACAAATAATATGGTGC
Source organism: Ruminococcus flavefaciens (assembly GCA_002348905.1). Lineage (GTDB taxonomy): Bacteria > Bacillota > Clostridia > Oscillospirales > Ruminococcaceae > Ruminococcus > Ruminococcus flavefaciens_O. The sequence goes on from DEBW01000087.1 coordinate 947, forward strand.
TTGTACTTCCTGTTACCATACTCGCTGCGATACTTCTCCTGCGGACTGGTCAGAACACCAAGATAAAGGGTGATGCGGCGGTCGCAATGATATCTGTCGGCACTCTCGCAGTCGGATATATGCTCATGAACCTTTTTCCTACATCGTCGAATATATCCTCTGACGTTTGCAGTACCCTTTTCGGCTCGACACTGATACTTACACTCAAACCTTTTGATGTTTGGCTCTGTATCGGTATGTCAATAGTTGTTATTACAATGTTCGTACTGTTCTACAACAAGATATTCAGCATCACCTTTGACGAGAACTTCTCAAAGGCGACGGGTATCAACTCTAACGGCTACAATCTGCTCATAGCCGTAATTACAGCCTGCATAATCGTACTCGCTATGAACCTTGTAGGTTCTCTGCTCATTTCAGCTCTTATAATATTCCCTGCACTTTCTGCAATGCGCCTTTTCAAGAGCTTCCGTGGAGTTATAGTATGCTCCGGAATAATCTCTGTAGTGTGTGCCTCTGTTGGAATAATCATTTCAATACTCGCTTCAACGCCGGTCGGTCCAACAATAGTTACAGCTGATATGATCGTATTCTTTGCATTCTGGATAATCTCAGCATTCACCGGCAAAGCAAGAGCTTAGGAGATGTATTACAATGTACAAAAAGTTACTCGCTCTCTCTTTAGTATCAGCTTCGCTCCTCTGCGGCTGCGGAAACTACAACACTATTGACGATATGATGTCTGAGGCTGAGAATTCTTCTTCAACTGCTGAATCAAAGTCTCCGCTGGAGCTTGAAACTCCGACGGCAATCACTGAACCAACAACAGACACAACTCCCGTTGAAGATGTTACCGTAAGTTCTGATGGTGACACGGTTGACCTCACTCAGTTAAGTCCAAGCATGGTATACGCTCAGGTTTACGATATGACCTACAATCCTGACAGATACACCGGTAAAACCATTATCGCAAAAGGTCAGTTCACCTACTATCAGGATCCAAATACACAGAATGAGTACTTCGCTGTGCTTATATCTGACGCTGCTGCCTGCTGTAGTCAGGGTATAGAGTTCGTTCTCGACGGCGACTACACCTATCCGGACGATTATCCGGCTCTTGACGAAACTATCACCGTGACCGGTACTTACAATTCCTACAAAGAGGAATACAACACCTACGTTCAACTCCTGAATGCTAAAATAATCAGCTAAAACAAACGCCCTTTCAGGTTAAAGTCGGTACTCGTATAGAAGTATTAAGCCATAGTATTTCTGATCTTAGGTCAGAAGTACTATGGCGTTTTTTCTATTGACAGTGCTGTGATGCTGTGATATAATTGTTACTAACATAAATCGAAATTTATAGTTTAGATGAGGTGAAAAATGCGTTCATTATTATATGAAAAAATGCTTTTCGATGAGAAGTCTTTTAGGCGACGAGATTTGGAAAGTCTATGGATTGATAGTGCATTATTTTTTCTCGAACCCGAACTTGCAAAAGAGCGAATGATTACTTTGAAAAAACACTTGATTGAGAATGGTTCAGAATTGGCAGAACATATCAATGACTATGAAATTTTTGCTGAAATGGGAAACGGTAATCTCTGGCTTGAGAACCAAAAAAATGGCACAGTTAAACTTTTTATTCTTCGAAAAGGTTATCATAAAGATTTTTGGGAATCAGAATTTGCAAGTGTTGAAGCGGCAGTATTTGCAGTTTTGCTTAAATATGCCGAAACATATATTGCTGAACTTGGCATTGAATATGATGAAATGAGATATGAGTTCAAAGATGCAGTTGACAAAATTGCTGATTTATTACCAGTTGAGTGGTCAACCGAACTTTATGCCATAGCTGAGAAACCATTTGAAAAATGCTGTTCTCTACTTACCCCTGAGCAATTAAAGCAATTGATAGACAAATATTCACTTATAAATTCTGATTTATCTTAGCAGGTATACAATGCCCCGAAGCACTTTGAAATGCTTCGGGGCAAAACTTCTATATGAGTACCCGTCTTATCCTGAAAGGGCATTTTTTATAGCTGGATATAGTCATATTCTTTATAAACTCTGTAAGCGTAAACACAAACACCAGCAGTAAACAAAGGTATTATAATAATTGATAACTCAAACGAGATGATATGCATAAGCAGCAATGAACCCAAAATATCCATTAAAGTATGAAGTCCGACTGCAATATACATGAATTTCTTATTATCAGCATGATGTACGCTCACAAAAACAAGCACAGACATAGCAATTGAAAAAATAACGCCGCAAGCTACTTCAAATGCGCCCCAGAACGCCTCATATACGCTGCAGTCAGATAAATGACTTAGTATCACTTCCTCCGTCATTGCATGACCTATACCATATGCTATCGCATCGCTCCAGCGGTCATTATTGGGTATTATCCGTTTGAAAACCACATAACGCCCAACTTCTTCAAACAAACCGGCTAAAAGAGCTGACAAAATATAATAAAGCCACGGAGTTTGTTTGATCTCATCATTGAGTATCACCAAGCGGACAAGACCTCTCGGCAGTCCTATCATAAGAAGATACGCCAATACTCCAACTATAAGCGGAACAGCGCTGATATCAGTTTTTCTCCGCAGATATATCCAGAGGACTATCGTAAAAGAATAGGTTATGCAAGCTACGATCAGTAAATGAAAGATAACACTCCCTCCTTAAAAGTCCGTATAATAAAAAAACTGTCGCTAATCTCCGACAGTTACAAACTCTATTATCTCAGCAACATCGCTTTGCGACAATCCTTCAACATAAAGCAATTCATACGGGTGGCTGAATCCGTTCAATTTCTCACGAAGTTCAATTATCCTTGCAGCTTTTTCCTCATCAATATGCGGTAAAAGCATCAATATTTCAGCATCAGCCGAATTTATATCAACCGGAGCAACATTTTCAAGTGTCAGTGGTGTATCAGTTTCAATTATTGTACTTTCTTCGATTTCAGCAGGCGGCTCGATCACTTCTGAAGTAATTTCAGCAGTTCCTTCGTAAACCGGATCAATAACATAGACATTATCAGAAATATCGCTGAAAATAGCCTCACCTATGCCTTTTACTTCCATAAGCTCCGCTGTATTTCTGAATCCGCCGTGCTCTGTCCGGTACTGGATTATATTATCAGCCAGATGATCGCCTATTCCCTTTAAAAGTTTCAGCTCATCGTGTGAAGCAGTATTGATATTTATTCTGAGAAATTCCGTCGTTGGCTGAATATCGGCAGAAATACTGTCAACTGTGACTTTGCTCGTAACAATACTATCAGAAGACTTCTTAATATTACGTTCAATCGCTGTAACTGAGGTAACATACATGGTTGTTGGCTCGGTATCAAGAGGAATGGCAACTTCATCAAGCTTTAAATGGTCAATAAGCTTCCATGCTCCGGATGAAAGCATGAAAATTCCTGCCAAGAATATATAAAAGAATTCCTTCTTATAGAACTTTTCCTTTTTATCTTTATCATCAGCCATAGCGTCACCCCATTTTTTCAGATAAAAATAAAAAATAGTAAATAATGAATAATCATTGGTGCACCATCGGGGACTCGAA
>DEBW01000029.1:0-5973 GCA_002348905.1 Ruminococcus flavefaciens
TGAAGTGAAGCTCTCTTGCCTTGATAACGATATCGCCAGGAAGCACGTTATCGAGGATGACATTCTTAATGAAGTTGTTTCGGTCATACTTTTCATCGTAGTACTGCTTGATGTTTGAGAGAGTGATAGCGAGTATGCTTGCATACTTTGCAGCAGCATCGTCAACGCCCTCAACAAAAACAGCGTAGTCAGGCTTTACTCTTGAGCCGAAAGGCTTATATGTAAAACCGTCACGGATGAAGATATCGTGTGAATCGCTCAGATCGAGAGAAACGAATTCATTTGTAGTGCCTACACGGGTAAGGTCGCTGCAGGCAATGATTGTAGCAGTCTCATCAACGACACCGATAGTAGCATCAATAGTGTCACGCATCTGATGAACTAAACCCTGGAATAATCTGTTGGACATAATTGAACACCCTTCTTTAATAATATTTTTGACAGCTTTCAAAGAATTCATGTTCAGTACCCGTCCGAGATGAACAGGTTCTCACTTGTCAGCCTCAATATATTACAAATTGTAACACATTTTTGTGAATAAATCATGAACAAATTATTAACTTTTCTTTGAAAGCCTGAAAATTGAACAAGTTTTGTGTGTTGAGCCTGTGATAAATTACTAAATAACTGTAACTCGTTGTTACCAGTCTGTAATTTTTACATCTTCTCAGGCTGCTCTATCTTCAGGATAGTGAGTACGTTGCGGAGCACCTGTCTTGTTGCAACGCTCAGGAGAATACGAGCGTTCATAAGCTCAGGAGTTTCGGCATTCTTCACGCTGCATCCGTCATAGAAGCGGTGGAAGAGAGTAGCGAGGTCAATGGCGTACTTTGTGATCTTAGCCGGATCATAAGCCTTTGCAGCAAGCTCAACTTCTCGTGGAAGTGAAGCGATATGACGGATAAGTTCTATCTCACGGGAATCTGTAAGGAGAGTGAAATCTGCCTTCTCAGGTACTGCGATGCCCTCAGCTTCAAGGTTGCGGAGCATACTGCATATTCTTGCGTGAGCGTACTGAACGTAGAATACAGGATTCTGTGAGGACTTCTCAACAGCGAGGTCGAGGTCGAACTCGAACTGTGAATTTGCCTCACGGAGATTGAAGTAGAAACGGGCTGCATCTATCGGTATCTCATCGAGGAGAGTAACAAGAGTAATAGCCTTGCCGCTTCTCTTAGAGAGCTTTACAGTCTCGCCCTTTCTTACAAGGCGAACCATCTGCATAAGTACAACATCGAGCTTTGTCTCGTCAACTCCGAGAGCGTTGAGAGCAGCTTTGAGACGAGGTACATATCCGTGGTGGTCAGCGCCGAGAACGTTTATAGCCTTGTCGAAATTACGTGTAACGAGCTTGTTGTAGTGGTAAGCGATGTCCGGTACTATATAAGTATAGAGACCGTTGCTTCTCTTGAGGACGAAGTCCTTGTCCATGCCGTACTCAGTAGCCTTGAACCAGATAGCGCCGTCCTGCTCATAAGCTTTTCCTGCTTCCATGAGCTTGTCTACAACGAGCTTTGTCTCATTCTTTTCGTGTACTGTGCTTTCTCTGAACCAGTTATCGTAAACTATGCGGTACTTTTTAAGGTCACGCTCAAGACCAGCGATATTCAGCGGCAGAGCGTAGTCAACGAGAGCCTTGCGGCGGTCATCTTCGGAAACATTTTCGAGTGAATTTCCGTTGATGTCGAAATACTCCTTGGCGTGAGCTATGATATCCTGACCGAGGTAAACGTCCTCAGGCATCGGGAAATCAGCGGTGTTTCCGTCCTCGCCGTAAATTTTAGCACATACTTCATCGGTATCAGCGGCAGCCTTGTATATCTCCTGACCTTTTTCGGAGCAGATATGCATATATCTGAGAGAAAGGGACTTGCCGAACTTTTCAATCTGATTGCCGGCATCATTTACGTAGAACTCACGTTCAGCGTGGAAGCCAGCCCAGTCGAGAACGCTTGCGAGACAGTCGCCGATAGCGCCGCCTCTTGCATTACCGATATGCATAGGACCTGTAGGGTTAGCGGAAACAAATTCAACGAGAACTCTTTTTCCGCAGCCGTAGTCTGTGCGTCCGTAGTTTTCTTTTTCATCAAGAACGCTTTCAACAGCATCAGCGAACCATTTCTTGCTGAGGAAGAAGTTCATGAATCCTGGACCTGCTATCTCAGCACGTTCAAAAACAGAGCCGGCGAGGTCTATTTTTTCGCAGATAAGCTCAGCTATCTTGCGTGGAGGCATTTTGAAAGCTCTTGCACATACCATAGCGGTATTAGCTGCGAAATCGCCGTGAGACTTGTCGGCAGGGATCTCGATGGTGAATGCCGGGAGAGGCTCAGCCGGGGCAGTGCCCTCAGCAACGAGAACTCCCAGAGCGTCGTTGATAAGCTCTCTCAGCTGGAGAGAAGCGGATCTGATAAGGTCTGACATTGGAAATCGTCCTTTCGGGTTTATTATAAACGTTTAGTTTTTTATGGTCATGATTATCTCGTTATCTGAAAGATAAGACGAGTTGAGATCAAGAGTATATTTAAGGTACAGTCTGCCGTCCTTGGTGATAGTATTGTCAATGGCGTGAGTGTAAACGCCTATTCGCATATCACCGTAGGGAGTACCGTACTGACAGTAGTGTTTTCTGCCTATTTCAAGCGATAATACAGAATTTGCAGTACCCTTTCTGATTATCGAAGCGGACTTGTCGCCGTCAACTGTGATAGTTGTGACGGAGCCTTCAAAGCCTGTAGCAGAGGTATCCTCATAGGATATCACATCTTTGCCCTCAGACCTTGAAACCGAAGCCTTGGTAAGAAGCTCAGTCTCGTTCCGTTCATTGTCCTGCCACTGTATGCTTGTAAGGGAGATCAGAACATTTTTTTTCATTTCAGCCTCCTTTACTGATAATATCAGTATGTTTTTTCAGCGTTTTCGATAGCCTGTTCAAGGAGTTTGTCTACGAGGTAAGGCATTTCCATGCCTAAGTGCTGCATGAGTTTAGGGTATACGCTGTTGTTTCTCATTCCGGGAGCAGTACCTATTTTATTAAGGAGAAGCTCGCCGTTCTCGGAGAGGAAGAAGTCGATACGTGCATAGCCCTTGCATCCGAGAGCCTTGAAAGCCTTGAGAGCGATGCCTCTTATCTTGTTGTGAAGTTCGTCCGGAATATCAGCAGGAACTTGCAGATCATCGCCGGAGCTTTTCTTTACCTCAGTAGGATCGTACTTCCTGTCAACAGAGAGTATCTCTCCGACATAGGAAGCAAAAGGCGTGTCATAGCCGAATACACCAACTTCGAGCTTGCGGCTCTTTACGTATTTTTCGATGATGACCTTGTTATCGTTTGAAAAAGCGATCTTTACAGCGGTGATGAGGCTGTTCATATCCTCAGCGATAGTAGTTCCGGCGCTGCATCCGCTGTTTGCAGGCTTTACTACTACAGGGAAACCGAGTTTCTGAGCAGATTCGCTGCATTTTTCGTCGATATGGTTGATATCACGCTGAGTGATGAGCACCCATTCAGCAGTTTTTATGCCGTAGTCATCAAGAACCATGTGTGTGTGTGATTTGTCCATGCATGAAGCCGAACCGAGAAGTCCGCAGCCTACATACGGTATACCAGACATATCGAGGAGCCCCTGTATAGTACCGTCAGCACCTTTCTTGCCCTGCATTACAGGAAAAACAACGTCGATACGTCTGATAGTGACTTCGCCGTTTTCAATGGTGATGATACCGTGGTGGATAGGATCAGGTGAGACGATAGCAGAAGCGCAATCGGGATTGAGGTACCAGCTGCCGTCTTCTATTTCACTTGTGTCCCCCGGGAAATAGAGCCAGCGACCTTTTTTGGTAACGCCGATGCATATGACTTCATACTTATCTGTTGGAATGTTGCGAATGACCTCTGCGGCAGAGGCAAGTGACAGCTCGTGCTCCTGAGCTGTTCCGCCGAAAATAACGGCAGCTTTGATCTTAGCCATAGTTTTCTCCTTTATAAAGCATAGTATAGTATATAGTCATTTTTTAGTATCACTATATTTTATCACATTTCACAAAAAACTGCAAGGGTTTTTTGCAAAAATGAAGAAAAATCAGTTGCAGAAGTACATAGCAGACAATTTTAAACACTATCGTTTGTGCAATATGCCAACGATAACAAAGCTTACACGTACATATGTTCGTATTTTCGTTGTTAAATATGACGGATAGTAAAAAGGACAGCTTGAATCAAGCTGTCCTTTGGTTAATATGTCAGCGCTGAAAAATATCAGGTGATGTATCTTATCTTCTTCCGAGAGACTTGTCATCATCGCTGGTGCGCTCGTATTTAAGGATATAGTCGTATATTTCTTGAGCTGTTGTGTAAGCAACTCCGACATAGCTGTCAGCACAGCCGTAGTAAAGAGCTATCCTGCCGGTTTCGGAATCGTGGAGAGTAGCACACGGGAAGCACACATTCGGCACGAATCCACGCTCCTCGTACCATTCTTCCGGAGTGAGGATATAGTTAGCGCAGCGGTGGAGTACCTTTGAAGGCTCGTTGATATCGAGTATAGCAGCACCGATGCTGTAAACATAGCCGTTGCAGGTATTCACAACGCCGTGATAGAACATGAGCCAGCCCTTGTCAGTCTCGATAGGAGCAGCTCCGCCGCCTATTTTAAGGCTTTCCCACCAGTTTTCGCCTCTGCCCATAACGTGGCGGTGCTTTCCCCAGAATTCCATGTCAGGGCTTTCACTCACGAAAATATCTCCGAAAGCAGTATGAGCATTGTCACACGGACGGGAGAGCATCACGAAATTGCCGTTTATCTTTCTTGGGAAAAGTACGGCATTCCTGTTGTATGGGAGAAATGGGTTCTCGATACGTGTAAAGCTCTTGAAATCGGTAGTTTTAGCCATACCGATAGCAGCTCCGTACATATCCTGACACCACATTATGTAATATGTATCCTCGACCTTGACAAGTCGTGGATCATAGGCGTAGATCGGCTGGAAAGGTTCGCCGTTTTCGTCAGTGAAGTTTATTTTTTCAGGCTCGAAGTCCCAGTGTATAGCGTCCTTGCTTGTGCCGAAGTAGATATGCGGTATGCCGTTTTTCTCCTCGCCACGGAAAACACCTACAAAGCCGTCTTCATACGGCATAACAGCGCTGTTGAAGATACGTGCAACGTTAGGCACAGGGTTTCTGTTGATGATAGGGTTTTCGGTGTGTCTCCAGACCGGACCGGTGCAGTTTTCGGGTTTATCCTGCCAAGGCATATTAGGCAGAGCCGGACAAATGAGCTTGATATCTGACATAATGGACGCTCCTTAATTATACTTAAATAATAAATTAACATATAATATAATGATGTGATACTTTAAGTATACAGCTTTTTTGAACGAAAGTCAATAGAACTTGATTCTTTTTAAGAACTTTAGCAGAATTCACTAAATCAGGACTATCAATTTTGCTGATACAAATAAATACAGCTTAAATTATCAGCTTAAATGCGCCTTGCATTTATAATTATCATGCAAATATAGAAAATACGGGCTTCAGTAGGGGCGGATATTATCCGCCCGAAAAAACGATAATGTCCGAAAACGAAATTGTAGGGAACGCCGCCCACGGCGTTCCGAACCGATAAACTGCCAGAATTATTATAATTATCATTGACTGTGATATTATGATAAATCCATAATTAATCGTATATTGTTAATTAACGTAGTGGAACGCCGAGGGCGGCGTTCCCTACAATAGTGAAATCAATAAAATTCGGGGTGCAGTATTTCCATTATTTTTAATAAAAAGTAAATGCAGTTGCCATGATATTTTTTTGTAAAACAGTAGATTTTTTTCGGGAAATATATTATAATAATAGTATATTTATTTTGAACGGAGTTTTTACTATGACTATTCAGGAATTTGCAGGAGCTGTTTCAGGCGGAAGGCTTGACAGCTTATTTCAGAAATTATACGGCAGTTCTGAAAGGGAG
>DEBW01000029.1:6133-15978 GCA_002348905.1 Ruminococcus flavefaciens
AACCATACCGACCACCAGCACGGCTGTGTTATCGCAGCAGCAGTAAACCTCGATGTTATCGCACTTGTACACTTCAATGACGAGGGTATCATACGCATAAAGTCAGAGGGATATCCGCCAAACGAGATAGACCTTTCCGACCTCAGCCCTGTCGAGGAGGAAAAAGGCACTTCAGCTGCTATAATAAGAGGCATTGCTGCGAAATTTGCTGAAATGGGAGTTGAAACAGGCGGTTTTGAAGCCTATGCGACTTCTGATGTTCTCGGCGGAAGCGGACTTTCTTCATCGGCTGCTTTTGAGGTGCTTATAGGTACTATCATTGACCAATACTACAATGAAGGCAGAGCCGGAGCAGTAGAGATAGCCAAAATAGGACAGTACGCTGAAAACGTGTATTTCGGCAAGGCAAGCGGACTTATGGATCAGATGGTAAGTTCGGTCGGCGGATTTGTTGCGATAGACTTCAATGATCCGGATGAACCTGTGATAGAGCCGGTATCCTTCGATTTTTCCGGCGCAGGCTACAGCCTTTGCATCACCGACACAAAGGGCAGCCACTCCGACCTTACTGATGATTATGTGGCTGTACCGGCTGAGATGAAGAGCGTTGCAGCTGCTCTCGGTAAAGAGTATCTCCGTGATGTCTCAGCTGACGAATTTTATAAGAAACTGCCGGAGCTAAGAAAGATATGCTCTGACCGTGCTATACTCCGTGCAGCTCATTTCTTTGACGAGAATGAGAGAGCGGTTGCTGAGGGAGAAGCTCTCAGCAGGGGAGACTTAGAGGAGTTTTTCCGCCTTGTGAACGAATCCGGAACTTCTTCCGCTGAACTTCTGCAAAACCTCTATTCAGCGAAAAATCCGCTTGTTCAGCCGATACCGCTTGCGATAATGCTAAGTAAGAGGATACTTGCCGGAAACGGTGCAGTAAGAGTTCACGGCGGAGGTTTTGCCGGTACTATACAGGCTTTTGTGCCTGCTTATCTCGGAGAGACTTATGCCGCTGAAATGGACAGGGTATTCGGCTGTGGAAGCTGTCACATACTCAGCATACGTCCTGTTGGCGGAACAGAAATAACTATCTGACACGAAAGGAGGAGTTCAGCAATTGAACGGGAATGAAGATATCATCAATCTTATGCCGAAAAAGAAAAAGAGCTTCCTGAGGCTTATTTTCAGCCGTGCATTTCTAATAATCATGCTTCTTGTACTGCAATTGCTGATACTTGTCTCGGCGTATCTCTCATTCTGGGAGTATCAGTATGTGCGGCTGTTTTTGCAGGTATTCTCGGTAATAATGGTGTTTTATCTGTTCAACTGCAATATGGAATCCTCGGCAAAGCTTACATGGCTGGTAATAATAATGTTCACGCCTGTGCCGGGAGCTATTCTGCTTCTGCTTACTCAGCGTGATGTAGGGCATATCGCCATAAAAAAGCGTGTAGCTGCCGCTATTGATGCAAGCCGTCACAAACTCCGCCACAAAAAGGAGATAATGCAGCTTCCGGAGCTGTGCATTTCAGGTATGGACGACCTCTGCCGCTATGTCAACAGAACCGGAGATTTCCCGATATACGACAATACCGATGTTGTGTATTTCCCACTTGGCGAGCATAAATTCAACGCTCTCATTACTGAGCTTGAAAAGGCTGAAAAATTCATTTTCATGGAGTATTTCATCATTGATGAAGGCTATATGTGGGGAAAAATACTCGGCATACTCAAACGCAAGGCAGAGCAGGGAGTAGATATCAGGGTAATGTACGACGGTATGTGCGAGATGTCAACTCTCAGCCACGATTACCCTCGCAGACTTGCTTCACTTGGCATAAAATGCAAGGCTTTTGCTCCGATACTGCCGTTCCTTTCAACCTACTACAACTACCGTGACCACCGAAAAATACTTGTCATTGACGGAAAAGTTGCCTTTAACGGCGGTATAAACCTCGCTGACGAATATATCAACCGCCGTGAGAGATTCGGTCACTGGAAGGACAGTGCAGTTATGCTCAGAGGCGAAGCTGTGCGGAGTTTTACACTTATGTTCCTGCAAATGTGGAATATTTCCGAGCGTGAACCTCAGTGGGACAAATGGCTGTATGCTCCGGTAGATAAAAGCTACGTTAACGGCTATGTTATGCCGTATGCGGACTGTCCGCTCGATTCTGACAAGGTGGGCGAGAACGTTTACATCGACATTCTCAATCGTGCTACGGACTACGTTCACATCATGACACCGTACCTCATACTTGACGGAGAGCTTGAAAATTCCCTTAAATTTGCTGCCGAGCGTGGCATCGACATAAAGATAATACTCCCCGGTATACCGGACAAAAAGGGAGCTTACGCCCTTGCAAAAACTCACTACAGGGAGCTTATCCGGTCGGGAGTTGAGATATACGAGTATACGCCTGGTTTCGTACATTCAAAGGTGTTTGTCTGCGACGATGAAAAAGCGGTAGTAGGCTCGATAAACCTTGACTACCGCAGTCTTTACCACCATTTTGAGTGTGCGACTTATATGTACCGGACAAGCTGCATACTCGACATTGAAAAGGATTTTCAGCATACTCTCGCACAGTGCCGTATGGTAACTCCGGAGACTATCAAAAATGAAAAGCTTTCCTATAAGTTTGCCGGTCAGCTTTTGAAACTGGTCGCACCGCTGTTTTAAATTAAATATATTCAGTCTGCAAATAAACTTTATATTGTAGGGACGACCATTGGTCGTCCGTGCAACAGATTGTATACTTGTTATTTGCGGACGGCGAATCGCCGTCCCTACAAAAAGTAAAATTTTAAGTGAATCATAGTAGTAAGGGCGCTTTCTGAGCGCCCGTTGTTTTTATATAAATTTTAAGCTGGCATGGTGTGTGTTAATAAAATATATCCTATGCAGTCGCATAAATTATCAGCTGCTCTTTCTGAAATTAGTATCAGTGAATATTCTTGCAAAGATAAGTCCGAGCGGAAGTGAACATACTATCAACGCTGCCTTGCAGAGCCATAAACCTCCGGTTGAGATATCATTCTGAGCAATGAAGTATATACCTTTATACATGAACATACCGGGTACCATGATAACTATTGACGGCACAGTAAGTGTTATACGTGGATATCCAATATAACGTTTTATAGCTGATGCCATAAGTCCGGCAGAAAGTGCTCCGATAAATGCGGCAAAGCTGACCGGTATAGAAGTGAAGTCGATGAGTTCAAGTCTGAGAGTATTGGCTATCATACCTATCATTCCGGCGGTAAATGCCATTTTTCTTGTACTGTTGAACATGAGTGAGAAGCCGTAAACTCCGCAGAAGCTTGTTACAAGCCTAAAAACGAGCATGAGTACCGGAGATATATCCATTGCTTCAAAGTCTGAGGGTGAGAAGCTGAACAGGGTAGCGGTTATCCAGCCTGTGAGGGTTGCCATTGCGATTATCAGCAGGGCGTATGTCACACGTTCAAGACCTGAGCGCAGGTCGAGCTTGGAGAGGTCGATACCGCCGGTTATAAGAGGGAATCCGGGGATAACAAAGAGCATCGAGCATATATATCCTGCCTGATGTATCTCGGAAACTCCGAAAAGTATTTCAGCAAGTTTTATGAGGAGTACATATGTACAGCAGGCTGAGGCAACTCCGGCTGTGACGTTTCCGAAGAGGGTTATATGCTGTTCAAGGAGCTTTTTGCGTATGAAGTTTCCGATGCCGGCACCGAAAAATGCACATATCATCTCGACTATTCCTCCGCCAAGCAGGAATGTGAACGCACAGCAGGCGAGTGCTGATGCAAGACCAAGATTCCATGCCTTGTAGTTTGCAGGCATAGTACCGAGTTTGTCGAGTATGCGGTGGAACTGCTCTATCGAGTACTTGTCCGCACGTTCAGCAAAACCGTCAGTGAAGGATTCGAGAGAGTTGAGTTTGTCGGTATTGACACCTGTGGTATTGATAGATAGTGCGTTTGTGAAGGTTTCTCCCTTGTCAGCACAGGTATACTCTATCGAAAGAAGACCGATATCCGCATTGCAGGTTATGCCCAGACCACGGGCTATCTTGTTCATGGACGCTCTGACACGCCATGCGCCTGTGCCGACTGAAAGCATGAGAAGTCCCACTCTGCCTACGAGTGAAGCTTTTTCTTTCAGTCCTGCCTGAGAAGCCGGACAGGTGCTTTCAGAGGTTATCATGTCCTGCCATTCGATAGTCATATGCTGTTTTCTGAATTTGCCCATAATTTACTCCTTTTTGATTTATTCCAACTCAACATTATAACACAATAGGTCTACAGCTTCAACTATAAAATATGAATATCAGTATTCTCTTTACGGCATAAATGAAATTGTTAAGAAACAGATATATTATGTTCACAATTAGTTAATAACTCAACTGTAGGTTGTAAAAAGTAAAGATAGATTCGCTTGTAATCAACGTATGGATGTGTTATAATACAAGTAAAGCAAAAACAAATACAGTTTATTGCATACTCAAATGGTTTTCATGATGATCGCATCAAATGGAGGGTACTTTCAAAATGAAGTTGAGCTTCAGTGAAAATCTCGTCAGATACAGGAAAAGAGCCGGTCTTACACAACAGCAGCTTGCACAGAAGCTTTCTATAACACCGCAGGCTGTTTCCAAGTGGGAAAAAGGCAGCTATCCCGACTGTGAATTGCTTCCTAAACTTTCACAGATACTCGATGTCTCACTCGATGTTCTCTTCGGACTTAAAGACGAAGACGGAAAAGTAAGCCTCAATACCGCAGTCCTCGGTGAGCTTGACAAGCTGGATGAATCCGAAAAAGGCAAGAGAGCTATGGAGCTTTTCTATACTATGCTCTGCGCTTTCAAATCAGGCACAAGCCCTGAACACGCCGGACTTCCCGAAAGCTTTACCCGTGAGACCTATGCACAGCTCCGCACAGATTTCGAGCTTGCTATTGCAAGACTTAATCCGGATATGCAGTACCTTTGCTTCATGCGTATACCGGAGGACGGCATCAACAGCTATTTTTCAATAGAACCCCGTCTGCTCGAACTCTTTTCACTGCTTTCAGATGAGAACGCTATGCGGGTGATATCCTACGCTGAGACACTCAGCAGGAATAACATCCTTACTAAAGAATGCATCTCTAAGGAACTCTCGATGTCCTATGAAACGGTTTCGGAAATCGTCGACAGGTGCGAGAAATTAGGCATCATGTGGCAGTTAACAGCTAATACCGGAGGAGAGACCTTCCCGATATTCGGCTATGTCCACAACGTACCTCTCGTCGGCATACTTACCCTCGCCAAATCCCTGGTAAATTATGTATCATTCCCTGATCCGGACATAGATACATGGAAGAGAGCGCCTTTCAGAATACACACACAGGATACAAATGAAGAAAAAGAAACATAAGAGCCTTCTGCACAGGTTCTTATAATCAGAGGAGGAAAAAACATGGTTAAAAAAAGCTTTGCAGCTATTATGGCAGCAATCTGCACTATCTCAACAGCTTCAGCTATGCCTGTAGGCACAGGTTCTGCTGAGGACGCTTATGCAATGAACATTGCAGTCAAGCTCGACGGCACAAAGAAAGAGATCAGCCCTTACATCTATGGTGTTAACGCATTTGACTCCACAAGCGTTAAGAACATCACTACACACAATATCAGACAGGGCGGTAACCGTTTCACAGGCTACAACTGGGAAACTAACTGGTCTAATGCCGGCGAAGACTGGCACAACAGCTCTGATACCAACCAGGGCGATATTACTGACGGACCTGCTGGCGCAGTACAGAAGTTCTCCGGAATCGCTGCAAAGAAGGATATAGAGTATAAGCTCGCAACTCTCCAGATGGCTGGCTACGTTGCAGCTGATAAGGACGGCAGTGTAACTGCTGAGCAGACAGCTCCTTCAAGCCGCTGGAATGAAGTTGTATTCAAGAAGGATGCTCCTTTCGCTGATACTCCTGACCTCACAGACGGTAAGGTATACATGGACGAGTACGTTAACTATATCGTAAACAAGCTCGGCGATGCTTCTTCCAAGACCGGTATCCAGGGCTACAGCCTTGATAACGAGCCTGTTCTCTGGAACGATACACATCCTTATCTCCACCCTGAGGAGGTTTCAAGCACAGAGCTTATCACTAAGTCTATCGAACTTGCTAAGGCTGTAAAGGCTGTTGATCCTAAGGCTGAGATCTTCGGACCTGCTTTCTGGGGTATGCTCCCATGTCTCAACTGCGGCGACGGTTCTGATATCAAGGATGCTTCCGGCAATAAGATCGGTACTTACACCGATGAGGACTGGACTGCTGTAAAGTCTAACTACTTCTGGTTCTTAGACTACTACCTTGAGTCTATGGCTAAGGCTGAGAAGGAAAACGGCAAGCGTCTCCTTGATGTTGTTGACGTTCACTACTACTCACAGGGTATCAACTCTGACGAGGATATCCTTCAGGCTGCAAGAAGCCTTTATGATCCTACTTATCAGGAAAACAGCTGGTTCATGCCTTGGGGCAAGGATTACTTCCCATTCATCACAAATATCAGCAAGTCTATAGAAAAGTACTATCCAGGCACAAAGATCGCTATTTCTGAGTACAACCTCGGCAATATCGGCAACGAGAAGGTAACAGGCAAGTCTATCTATACAGGTATCGCAGAAGCTGAGGCTCTCGGCGCATTCGCTGCAAACAATGTATACTTCGCTACTTACTGGGGTACACTTTCTGAGTGCCCATACGTAGAGTCTGCTATCAACCTCTACACTAACTACGACGGCAAGGGCAGCGCATTCGGCAATACTCTTGTTGAAGCATCTACAGAAGACCTTTCAAAGTCCTACGCTTACGCTGCTATCAACGGCGATGACGATACTCAGGTAACTATGGTTGTCGGCAACAAGGAAAAGACTGCTGAAAAGGCTACTATCGAGCTTTCAGGTGCAAAGAGCAAGTACAAGAGCGCTACTGTATACGTTGTAACTCAGGAAGACAGCGGTATCAGAGTAGTTGATATCAACAATGATGTCAAGGACAACAAGGTAACTATCGAGCTTCCTGCACTCTCAATGGCACAGGTAGTATTCTCAGACAAGGAAAGCGATGCTGAGATCTACGTTAAGCCTGTTATCAACGAGAAGAAGGTAGAGTACAAGTTCGACGAACTCGAAATGTCTCCTAATAAAGTTCCTATGATCCCGATCGAGGACAAGGATCACCTCACAAAGATAATCATCAACTGCACAGCAAGCAGCTCAACTGGTTCAGGCTGGTTCTGCGGCGGAGGCGGTCTCTGCTTCAATCAGCTTGTAAGCAAGGACGGCTCTAAGACATACGGCTGGGGCAACAAGTCATTCTCATACAGCGGCACAGGCGACTGCGTTGTTGAAATGGACGGCGTATTCACTATCCCTGATCCTGAAAAGGCCGGCGCAAACCTCGAAGTTGAGGCTACATACAACGATAAGTACATCGAATTCCAGGATTGGTGGAAGTCTTCTGCTAACAGCGAGAGCGGTGAGGACGTTACTGTAACATACAATACTATCACAATGGTATATAAGTACGACGGAAACGAAACTCCTGCTGAGACAACTACAACAAAGCCAGCAGAGACTACAACAACAAAGCCGGCTGAGACAACAACTACATCTGCTCCTGCTGAGACAACTACAACAGGCACACCTGCAAAGGTAACTCTCATCGGTGATGCTAACCTCGACGGCAAGGTAACTGTTGCTGATGCTACAGCTATACTCCAGTCTATCGCTAACAAGGACAAGTATGCTCTCAAGCCTGAGGCTGCTGCAAACGCTGACTGCTTCAATCCTGGCGACGGCGTAACAGCTAAGGATGCTCTTGCTATCCAGCAGCTCGATGCTCAGCTCGTTAAGGAGCTCCCAGTTATCGAAAAGTAAGCAAGTTAAATAAGTTATTGAGATAAACACACATAGAAAAGATTGCAAAGAAACGGACGTTCAGCAAAGGAACGTCCGTTTTCTTTAGGTATACAGCAAAAAAAACGGGCGTATTTAGTTTACGCCCGTTTTTTCAGTTACATCATACTCTTGATACAGGAAGTTCTACCTTTTTATCTTCCTGTCCTTCCTCTTCGGCAGGTTCTTCATAAGTTTCGCCGATAGAATTCGGAGCAAAATCTGAGAACGATGCCTCGTACTGATAGTTTATTCCGTCGCAGATCATAAAGCTTGACGGTACATCCTTTGATTCGCCGTACTTTACATCGAATTTGCACACTTCGTCATTGTAGCTGCGTGTGGTAAAAGATACGCCGTTTTCAGTTATATCATCAATAGTTATTATCTTGTTCAGGAAAGCTGCATCTTCTCTGAGATTCTTTGTGATCTTTCCGCTGAAGCCTTCGTAAAGACGGTCGCCTACAGTAACTCTGTAAGTATTTGTGTACTCTCCGCTTTCAAGTTCCTGACCGTCTATGCCGTAACCGCCGTAAGAAGCGTGGATAGTCAGATTGCATTTCGGCTTCTGCATCTCGATTTTAAGAGCATCCTTCATAAGACAGAGGTCGTATGCGTCGATAGAATTGTCACGGCAGAAGTCAGCAGCTTTCCAGTCATAAAGCGCTTCGCCCTTGCCGAGAAGCCATTTTTCAAGCATAACAACGTCAGCTACAGTGAAAGAATGGTCGCCGTTCACATCGCCCATAAGATTTGTCATTCTTACGGAGAAATTATCTGCCGGCACGATAAGAGTACCGCAGAATTCATAGAAGCTTACCGGATTCTCAGGAATGAACCATTCTTCATCAATATCGCAGTAGGCATCTGTGAGGTCAATGTCGTAGCTCACAGGAGTATCAGCACCGTATGTTTCAAGCTCCAGATAGTAAGGATCGCTGACATAATTCTTTCCCTCTACCATAGCATCCTTCTTATCAGCGGACTTTATCTCAAAATTGCGTCTTTCCATTATGTCCTCACAGCAGCCCTTTTTGGTGAGAGAATCAACGCCTTTAAGCTCATAGTAATAAGCGCCGTCCTCGACAGGCTCTGTAGTGAAAGGTGCATCAGCAGCGAAAATGTCGCCGTAGAGTGTATCATAGCTTACGTTGCCGTGCCAGATAACTTCACGTCTTTCATAAGTGCTTGGGTTCTTCTTTGACGGATAGAAGTACATGAACAGAGGCAGGCTCTGAGAGCCATATCTGCCGAGATATACGAAAAATCCGTCTTTTCCGCCAGGTCTTTCGTACCTGTTAAGGCTGATGTTCACATCCTGATGTCTGTCAAAATCGAACTCAAAGAAAGAAGCAGAACCGATCTTGTCAAGCGTGTAGTAGTACTTGCTGTCGGCGTTGCTGATGAAATCAACGTAGAATCTGCCCTGTGGATAGAGATCCTTCCAGACGTATTCATACGGGTTCGGATCGCCGGCAGACCATTCAGCAATGATATCACCCTCTCCAAGATATCTTTGGCTGTCTTCCTTGGTATGCTTGATCTGCAATGTGAGTTCGTTGTCAACAACAGGCTCGTCGCTGTTGCTTAGGTGGACATTTACTGTTGCTGTGCAGTAGTCAGCAGCTGCAAGCGAAGCAAAGTCTGCCGGAACAGCAGAAACGGCAAGAGCAGTTGTCAGGATAGCTGCGGTTGATTTGAATAATACTTTTTTCATGTCTTTCACCCTCTCATGATATAAAAAAGAATATATCTTCTTTTGTGTAGATTATAGCACAGCTATTAAAAAAATGCAACATATTTTGGAAAAATATTTTTAAAAACAGCGTTTTAACAAACTGTTCATAATTTTTTGATATGTTCTGGAAGCAGACCAACAGCATTTACTTTTTATATAAATAATCAGGAAATTCACG
>DEBW01000029.1:16181-19816 GCA_002348905.1 Ruminococcus flavefaciens
GCCTCTTGACTCCGGCAGGGAGCAAGCGGCTCCCTGCACCCACGCAATATTGCGTTGTTAATTAAAACGCAAGGCAAGTTTGTTCTCGCATATGTAAATTCTGCTGCCGTGGCTCTTAAAGAGAAAAAACATTCCCCGAAGCGACATATAGTTTCATCACTTCGGGGAATAGCATTATAACTTATAAGTTCTTGTAATTACCTTTTCTTCAAGGACGTATGTTACTATAAGCTCATCGTCATCGAGAGCAGCGGAGATTATCTCTGCATTTCTCATACGGAGTACGCCACGGAGCAGACGCATTTCCTCGTCGCCGTAGTCGTAAACGTTGTCCGATGTGAAAAGTACACTTCCGGCGGCGGCGTTTATCTCGCCGAGAGCCATTTTCTGTGCTACACTGAGAGTATTTTCCTCTGTGCGGAGAAGGAATACATCAGGATCGTTGAAGAATGCTCTGCCGTTGAGCTGACGGCGGAAAACTGAGTCCATGATAGTATTTCTCGTGCTGACACGCTCACGGTGAGTGAGGCGCATATACGGCTTGTCATCCCAGTCGAGGCTCACATCACATCCTACACGGCAGTAATCCACCTTGCCGAAAGCAGATGCAAGAGGGACTCCGCAGCCGAGTATCAGAGCATCGCCGGCACATTCACGCAGAAAGTCGAGAGCTTCTGACATCATCTGACCTCTTGTTTTGCCGCAGCGTGGCTCGATACATACAGCATAGAGAAAGTCAAGCTTGAGGAGTTTGAATCCCCATTCGTTGACAATAGTGTCGAAAACTTTGCGGAGATATTCACGCACTTCCTCGTTGTAGAAGTCAAGAGCATAGAATCCGCTCCAGTTTGAACCGCCCTTGATATAGTTGCCGTAATCGTCCTGAGCGAGCCAGTCCTTATGTGTCATATATATAATGGAGTGTTCCTCGCATACGAAAGGAGCGAGCCATATACCCGGTATCATATCCTCAGAAGCTATCTTTGCAGCTTCCGGAGCCATACCCTCAGGGAATTTATTATGGTCAACGTAAAGCCAGTCACCGACATCTGTCTGCCAGCCGTCGTCTATCTGGAAAACGTCAGCTTTGTATTTCTGAGCCTTTAAAGCGTTGAGGTCGTCACTGAGTATCTCCGAACTGATATTCTGATAGTGTCTGTACCAGCTTGTATAGCCGAAAACAGGCTTTGCTTGCGGACGCAGAGTTATGCCGAGAGCGTCAAAGTATTCGTCAAAGACCTCGTTATCAGTGCCGTTTGAGACAAAAATTTGTATACCGTCATATTTTCCGGAAAAACTATAACCATTGCAGTCCTTGGTGAATATTATCTCATCATCGCAGGTCTTGGTCTGTATCATAGTAAATCCAGAGTTCTCAGAAAGAGAACCTATGAGCATATACTTCTCACAGCTTCTCACGTAGCCGTAGCTCCAGCCGTGAAGTTCGCCGGCAATATTTGAATACTGGGCAAAGTTATAGTCGCCGTACTGTGAAAATGCGTACTTTTCGCATATACCGGCAGGTATATGTTCGATACCCTTCATTTTGCCGTAGATACTGTGCTCATAGGAATCAGTCCACGACTGATAGCCGTTGAGGAATATCCTGTGTTCCTCGCTGAAGCCAAAATTGAATACGGCGCTGAGACCGGTGATAGTTATCTCGTCAGACGCTTCGACCGAAGCTGAAAATATGTTATTTTCCATACTTATGTCGAGTTTCACAAGGTCACTGCTGATGCTCCTTGATGTTGTGACGGAGAATTTTTCCTCGCCGTATTCATAGGAAAAGCATACGTGTTTGAGCTGAATCATTTTTTCTGTCCCTCCTCAATTTTAGAGATTATTTTCTTTTCATCATATCGGAGGAATACTATTCCTCCAAGCAGGCAGAGAACTGCTGCTGCAAGAGCGGTTATTCTGTAGCCGAGACCGTATCCGGCATTGCCTTCGGGTATTTCCTTGCCGATAAGGGCTATACTTGTGAAAAGGAGCATGGCTATTGACTGTCCGAGCTTGAATGCAAATGTACGTGCAGCGTAGAACATACCTTGACGGCTCTCGCCTGTATCGAGCTTGTCAGCCTCGGATATATCGGCAACTACAGCCTGTGGGAGTATTCCCAGTATAGCCATAGGCACTGCTGCAAGAACTGCGATTATCACGCCGTAAGCCATGGCAGGTATCGGAAGGATTCCGGCTGCTGAGGTCACGAGGAAAGCTCCTGCAAAGAATATGAATGCGAAGGTAGTGAGCTTTTTCTTGCCCATTTTCTTCGAGAGTATATTCACGAAAGGATAGCAGGCAAGGCTCATAACGGTCATTATTGCGAACAGTGGGAAGGTCATGTTTGAACCGAGTCCGAGAAGAACTGTTATATAAAATGAAAGTCCTGTCTGGAACAGTGTAAGACCTATCCAGTAGAGGATATCCGACAGTACAAATGTGCGGAATTCCTTGTTCTTGAAAGTAGCTGTCAGTGAGCTGAAAGTGTCAGACTTTGACGGAGTTGTGTCGGCGTACTCATTTTCGTCAATGAGAAAAGCAGGTACAAGCATAGCTATTACTGCGACTGCTGCGAGTATTGCTATGGTTATGCGGTAGCTGTTTGCATAGCCGGCTTTCTCCATGAAGATATTGGCAATATTCGGTACAAGGTATGCAACGGCTGTACCGAAGAAGTAGGTCACTGATATGAATGTTGAAAGATTGATTCGTGTATCCTGAGTGCTTCCCAGTTCAGGGATAAGAGCATTGTACGGGGTGCAGTAGCAGGTCATGCAGAGGTAGAAAAGCATTGCAAATACAAAGAGTACCGCAACATTTCCCTTGCTTCCGGCTTCAAAAGGTGATACGAACAGCATCACCGTAACTGCACCGAATGGAACGGCGGCAAAACGCATAAAAGGTATGCGTCTGCCCCATTTGTGTTTGAGAGAGTCGGACTTTCCGGCTATGAAAGGGTCGGTAACTGCATCGAATATACGTCCGAAAGCAGTTATAAGTCCGATAGCTGTAAGACCGAGAAATGTGCCCTGTGGGATGTATTCAAGCTGACCGAGTTTCAGTTCAGCCTGACTTGGCTGGAAGAAAAATACAAGCCAGTTGGAAATAATGCCTGAGAGAATAGACCAGCCGAGCTGACCAATGGCAAATATCCATAGGACTTTATTTGTAGCGATCTTTTTTGGCATAAGCTGTCACTCCTTTTTAAGGTAGAAAACGGCAGTAGAAATAATAGTCTCAAGTTCCATTGAAGCGATAGTGAAATCATCTGACGGAAGAAGTTCGCCCTGAATGAGCTTCTTTCCCAGTTCCATAAGTGTGTGTGCGTATGATACGTAGAAGAGCTTGATATTATCGACCTCTTTTACAGTGCCGTCCTCAAGACCGGCAAGATAAGCCTTTTCAAATACCGGATAGAAATTGATTATCGACTTGTCGTATTCTCTGAGAGCTTCCTTGGGTACGTTCTCACGAATGATAAGAAGGTCAAATTCTCCGAGCAGCTTCATAAAAGCAGGGTGAGCCTCGTAGAGGACGATAAACATTCTCATAAGGTCACTTACCTGTTTTATACCCGGCTGACTTTTGAACACATCACTGTCGAAAACTCCGCTGAACATATTTTTCAG
>DEBW01000042.1:0-1150 GCA_002348905.1 Ruminococcus flavefaciens
CTGTGTCATACGTGAGAGTTCGCCGAACTCCGTGGAGCAGGAGAGTATCCAGCTGAGTTCCGCATGGTTCGGGTTGTGGCTCTGTATGAATGCAGTTGATCTTTTCGGATCGATGCCGCATGCGAGAAGGAGAGCGTAGGCTTCGAGTGTGTTCTGACGAAGCTTTGCAGGTTCCTGTCTTACAGTGATTGCGTGCATGTCAACGATAGAGTAGATACAGTTGTACTCGTCCTGGAGCGGGCCCCAGTTTCTGATGGCGCCGATGTAGTTTCCGAGTGTGAATGTACCTGTAGGCTGTATTCCGCTGAAAATGGTCTTCTTTGCGATTGTTTCTGACATTTATTTAACGTCCTTTCAGGATTACTTGCGTGAAGCAGCTTCTTTTGTCTGAGCTGTCTGAACTTCGTTCATTACCTTCTGGTAAAGGTGGAGAAGGAATGCTCTCATCTTGTCTTCTTCTGAAGCAGCTGTTGCAGGATTTACAACTGTTTTGTAAACACCCTTTCTTGTCATAAGGTGAACAAAGTGTTCAGATGGGTTCATCGGGATGTCGAAAACAGATGTTCTTTCGCATACAGGGAGTGACTGTCCTGCGCTTGCGAGGAATGAGCGGCAAGCCTGTGCGAGTGCAGGATGATTTGCTGCAAGACCTGTTATCTGTGCGCCGTTGTTGAAGTAGATGTTAACTGCACCGTTTGCAAGGCATACGAGTGTGCCGAGAAGGCCTCTGCCCATCGGGATGTCAACTACTGCGCTGTATATCTGCTTGTCGTCTGTGAGCTTGAGTCCGATAACTGCAGGAGGCATTCTGAGTGCCTTGATTCTTGCAAGAAGGTATGGTTCACAAACATTATAACGTTCAAAATTTGCCATGATGGATCTCCGTTTCTCTGCCGCTTTTACGGCAGTCTGTTAAAATTTTTCTTTAGTAAGCTTTCCGAGTATCTCGCATCCGCGGACTATCTGTTCGTCTGACGGTGTTGAGAAGTTGAGACGGAAAGAGTTGGTTCTGTCAGTTTCGTTTATCATGAAAGCAGTGCCCGGAACGACTGCTACCTTGTACTGTTCAACAGCGACTTTGCAGAATTTCATCATGTCGATGCTTTCAGGGAGTGTCGCCCAGATGAACAGACCGCCTTCAGGTTCAGTT
>DEBW01000042.1:1187-2156 GCA_002348905.1 Ruminococcus flavefaciens
CCTTTACCGACGGGTCAAAGTGTTCCTTTATACCGGTTTCCATAAGTGTGAACTTGCGTCTGTATACCTTTCTGAGTGATGCCAGATGCTCGTTCATATCGGTTGTTTCCATAAATCTGTCGCATACCTGCTGCGCCCAGATGTTGGTGTGTACATCGGCTACCTGCTTGCATACGACCATTTTTGAGATGATCTCAGCCGGTGCACTTACATATCCTACGCGAAGACCCGGTGCGAGTATCTTTGAGAATGTTCTGCTGTAGATAACGCGGCCTTCGGTATCCATCGACTTGATGGAAGGAATGTCTTCTCCTGCAAAGCGGAGGTCGCCGTAAGGGTTGTCCTCGAGTATGATGAAGTCATACTTCTTTGCAAGTTCGTAGACTGCTTTTCTCTTTTCCAGAGACAGGGTGTTTCCTGTAGGGTTCTGGAAGTTAGCTATAAGATAAAGAAGCTTTACTCTTTTGTTTGCCTTAAGTGCTTCCTCGAGTTTTTCAATGTTTATGCCGTCATGCTCCATTTCAACGCCCACGATATTTACGTTGTATGATTTGAATGCGTTGAGTGAACCGATGAAGCTCGGAGCTTCGCATATAAGTGTATCTCCGTCACTGCAAAGAACCTTGCAGGCCAGTTCGTTTGCCTGCTGTGCACCGGATGTGATGATGAGATCGTCACGGCCTTCGGTGAAACAGTTTTTCTTCGCCATTTCATTTTTAAGACGGTCTCTCAGCGGAGTATAGCCTTCGGTAATGCTGTACTGCAGGGCACCGATAGGATCCGTCGCAAGTATGCTGTCTGAAATGGCCTTTATCGCATCCTTCGGGAAAGCTTCAGCTGCAGGACTTCCGGCTGCAAAAGGGATAACGCCCGGTTCGGAAGTATGCTTGAGTATTTCACGTATAATGGAAGGTTTAAGTTTTGAGACTCTGTCAGAAAAATGATAATCCATATATTACACCTCTCTTG
>DEBW01000042.1:2275-13628 GCA_002348905.1 Ruminococcus flavefaciens
TATTATATCACAGAATAAATAAAACATCAATATTAAATCCACAGTTTCATCGTTTTTTCAGCGTTTCGGTCCTGTTCATGACACATTTGGCTATAAGCGCGGTCCGTTCAGGTTTCTGCGATGAGAGAATGCGTGAAATGTCGGCTTCTATACCGTCGAGTGCGGAAAGATCAGGCTTTGATATGTCCGAAATGAGTTTTGCCTGCTCGCTGTGCGTTTTTCTGAAGGGCTTGCAGATGATGTTCGCTGTGGTTATCTGGTCGTCGGAACGGTTGTACCATAAGGATGTGCCGCTGTCGAAAACCGGAGCGGCTCCTATCCATTCCAGCTTGTCCGGATCACGGAGAAGTCCGAAGTTGCCGAAGTGCCTGTCCTCATTTGCGATAATGTAGTCGAGGGTTATCATTCCGTCGAGTGCCGGAACGACATCTACGCCCAGTTCCTTACAAATGTTTACGTAGTGCATGTATTCGCTTTCGTGGTTTTTACGCTCGCGTATCTGCATTATCCTGTATGCGCTGACCAGTTCAGTGTGTGTGGTCACAAAGTCCTCGCAAATGCTGAAAGGTTCGTCGGCTATGGTTATCATGTCGTAGTGTACATGTGCTATGCCGAGCTTTTCCGCGATCAGTGAGGCTATGACTTCGTTATACGGCTGCTGGCGGTACGGGTATGATCCGCCTTTTATCAGACAGCGCTTTCCGTCAATGATCTTCCAGCGCTTCTGCAAATTACCATCAGATGTGTTGTCAGGTGATACGAAGTCGAAACCGGCGTTTTTATCATTTACACCGAACAGGACATCGCCTATATCGTCAGAGAAGTCGTTGTCGAAGAAGTTGACTGCTTCCCATGTGATGTTGCTGTCATACGGTCTGAGCCAGTAGTGATCAGAAAGGCTGAGACCGAGACATTTGGTTATGAGCTGTTTGGTTGAGGATACGCCGAGCGCTTCAAGAGCGTCGGAAACTCCCATTCGGCTTGCTGGAATAGAACGTCCTGCCCACCAGTGATTCAGTGCATATCTGTCGACGGTCTCACCGTGGCGGAGCTGATGAACAACTCCTACGGGCAGATGCTCCTTCGCAGATATATTATCAATGCTTGTTATAACGCCGAGGTCTTCATCTATCTCAACGTCTGCAACTGAAATGTTCTTATGCATAAGAGTGTACTTCATCGCTCTCACCTCCTGTGTGCTTTGCGATTATTATACCATTATCCGAGCGATAAATCAAGTGCTTTGGTATACTATTATAATGGGGAACGATTCCTGCTTCTTCACAGGGGGCAGTTCTGAAAATTCTTTTGCGTGAAAAAAGTGGTAAAAGTGATATGCAAGCATTTCTCAATTTAGTCTATAGCGCAACATCATTCAATCTATTGCAGTAATTCGTTATATGATCTTTCAAACAGGAATAAACGTCTTTGCTTCTATTATGTATAAAATCTAAAGCACTATCATTTCTGTAATACATTGCGAAACCGGCATTTGGTTTCCATACGAAGTTATTTTTCTCAGTTCTGAGTTTGCTTAATTCATCAATATTTACATTTTTAAGTATTGTAGTGAGTGCATTTATATGTTTTATAATTGCGGATTTAGGGACGTCGTTTTCTATAGAAAGGAGAAGATAAGGCTTAGTTTCTTTTCCAAAATCGTCTTCTTTCCTCAATGACTCTAAAAGCACAAACAGGAAATCTTGAATTGCAGTCTCAATGCCACAATAAACATATCGGCTTGCCTGTTGAGCAGATAGGCCATTTTCTTTGCATAAGTCCCACACTTCATCAAGATCGTTCTCGTTACATAATGCTTTCATAGCCTTCTTTAAGTCCATAATGCTGTAAATATTCTGAGATAATATATTTTCAACGTCTATTTCAAGGAACTTTCTACAAATTGTTTCTATATTAGCAAGCTTTTGCTGATAATACTCAGTAAGCTTCTCCGTATATTTTTCCCGTATCTGTTTAATTGCTTTTTCTGATAATACTTGATTCAGCTTAGCTGCCGAATCGCAGGTAGAATACTTTTCTTCAATAATTTCCTCGTCAATCTTGGTCATGAAATAAAAATACCGAGGGATAAAATGAGAATTTGGAGCTTCTATATTAAAGCTGAGCTTATATTCATTAGCTGCATTCTCTGCTTTCCTGGCATCTCCATCTTGGTTTGGTTTGTAATAATACGGACTTACGAAGTTTTGATTATCTAAGGCGCTACTGCGTATAAATTTTGACGTTAATTCTGTAAGTCGGTCGTTGTCTTCATATGATGCCAATGTTTGCTGTTCTTTATCATTATAAGAATAATAGTATATTGTGGGAATTATATCAAGCCGTTTAAAAACTCTTTCATAGTTCGTGTATACAAGAACTCCGAAATTACATTCATTATCATAGTATTCTGAATCATATAACTTCTCAACATCAAAAGATTTAATATCAACGTATAACTGCTCAAAAAAGTCGCCGGAACAGAATTTGGATTTTATACCATCTACAGCTTTATTGAATTCAGTGGATATATCAGCCTTTTCAATATCAAACTTTCCCTTCTCGGTATTAATGTTACTGAAAATAGCCGGCAACATATGCTCAAGAATAGCATCACACATCCATATGCCTAATAGAGTTCTCTCTGTAGAATTCACAACCTCAGGAATATCTATTCCTAACTCGCTGAAATAGCCGACTGTATTGGCTATTACCATTTCTTTATTAAGAGCAAAACCCTTTCCATTCTTCTTGTCTTCAAATATGACATCAGTATTCTTAAATGTAACTTCAAAGAGGTATCTTAGATTTGTTGCTGACGTTGGTGAATATAATGTCTTCTTGATTCTATCGTCATTAATAACGACCTTATGGCTTTTTAAATTAACATTCTTGTTTCCGTATATCCCTTCTAGAATTTCATCCAGAGCTTCCTTTCTGCTAATTGTTATCATATTTTACCTCCTCGCTGGCTTTCCGAAAAATCATCGGAAAGCACGCTCTAAATAGTTTAGGAAATTAATTAGCTGAATTTACAAAACCTTGTAGATGTGGTAACATAGTAAATGTAAACAGAAGCGCTAATGTTACAACATAAGCCTACAAGGTCCACGACATTTCAGCTGTGGTCCGCTCGCACATTTTTAAGTTTCGTCTGAAAGAAAATGTGCTCGTCATACGGAGGCAGCTTACAACTGCACCTTTATACAAATGCTACCTCCAAAGGAGGTGAAAGAGAAACTTGACAATTAAAGAAATAGCTGACAGAATAAAGGGAATTCCGAAGATATCGGTAAATGATCCCGATCACGCAGCTGATGAGATAGCTCCTGAAGTTATAAAGAAGGGAATACTCTGTTACTCTAACAGGATTCCTGTAATAAAAAAGGGACTTCATCATCAGCGAATCAGTAATGATGACGCAGAAGCAATAGTATCCAATCTTCTTGATGATAAATCTCGCATGATTGTTCCTAGCAAGGAAATCAAGGAGACATTGAAGCGCTTGTGCTATGCTCCGGAATTACAGGTAGACCTCGAAGAGGAGTTCTGGAAGGGTCAGCTGCTGGTAAACCTGACACACGGTATTTATGATATCATGAAGCAGGAACTCGTCCCTGTACGCAATGACTATTTATTTGATTATTTTATAAATATCAGATACATACCTCATTGCCGTTTAGAGGATGCGCCTACGTTCAAGCATTATATTGAAACAAGCGTAGGTATGGAGCAACTGGAGTGCTTGTTGAGAGTGCTGGGTTACTGTATCAGCAGTCTGACAAAAGGCAGAAAAGCATTCGTCTTTTACGGAATCGGAAAGACAGGTAAGAGCACGATCTTGAATGTCCTTGAAGCTGTAGTCGGCGGAGGTTTGGTATCGCATGAACCTTTTCACACAATGTCCGGCGAGAGAGCAAAAGCTCACTACGAGGGCAAGAGAGTGAATATCAGTCGTGAGACAAGTACCAAGCCGAATCGCAATGAAGAGAGTTTTAAAAGTCTTATCTCATGCGAGTACACAACAGGATCTGAGAAATACGAAAAGCAGCGCGACTTTGTTGCTACGCTGAGTTTTGTCTTCGCAGGCAATTCCGATGTGGACTTTACATTCATGGATGACGCTATTCTCGACAGACTGGTGTATATTATCTTCAATCGCACTATTCCCGAAGATGAAATAGATCTTGATTTAGAGGAGAAACTGCTCGCAGAAAAGGACGTCATCTTTTCACTTGCTCTTGATAGTCTTAAGGGACTTATCGAGGACAAGTATGACTTTAAGATGGCTCCTATTGCTGAGGAACATATCAAGCACCGCCGTTACCTTATCCACACCGCTGAAAGTTTTCTTGATGAAAAATGCAAGCTGTCAAAAAGTGGCAAGGTAACAAAACGTGCTCTGTTTGCGGCTTATAAAGCTTTCTGCAAAGCCAACGCTTTGAAAGCAGATGGCCGTAACACCTTCTACGACAAAGTTCGTAATTACAATGCATCTATTACTGACGGCAGAGCTCCTGACAGCACCGGAAACAGTGTACAAGCCTTCCTCGGCATATCTCTTATCGGAGGAGAGAGTCAGGTAACGGATGACGACTCTGACGAGTAAAAACAACGTCTATATCCTGGGGCTTCGGCCCCGGGGTGTAGATAATTATTCGGCTGCACCGAGAGGTGTGGGAGTAAGAACTAAGTGTGGGAATGACTGTTACAAGTTTAGCAGTTGCACCCACAACCACGAAAGGGGTCTATATAATGGCTACTAAAACTAAAATGGATTCAGAGATAAAGGTTCGCTGCAACTCTGATGAAAAAGAAGACTTAAAGAAACGTGCCGAAGAAGTGAAGCTCGGTATGAGCGACTTCATTCGTTCACTTATATTCGGCAAGGAAAAGCTTGTGCTTCTCTCGGAAGGATCAGAGATAGCAAAGGCACTGTTCCTCATACATACAGATCTTGAATACTTCCGCAGCAACGGAGGTATTCCTGAAGAGTCATTAAGAGCTATAACAGCGGCTTTCAATGATGTGTCTACAAAACTCGATGCTATCGCTGAAAACCTGACAGATATCCACGCCGAGAGCGAGGAGGCTGATTCTGATGAGTAAGAACGATACAATTTCTGCTGTCCTCAAGTTCATCAACGGACGTAATGACAGCAAGGAATACTTGCAGGGATTATTTAATTATATTACAGATCCTGTAAAGACCGATAACGGTAATCTTGTGTTAACACATGGATGTTCTAAAAAGCATCCTCTTGAAGATATCCTTGCGAACAAGAAACTGTGGCACAAGACTCACGGAAAACAGGGCGAGCACTTCGTACTTGCCTTAGCCACATGCGGTGAAAACAAGTCACCATTAGAGGTACTCAGTGTTGTCAAAGAGATTGTGGCAACAGTTTATCCTGAGAATATAGCGATTATCGCTGGTCACACAGACAGCAAGCATTTGCATTTTCATGTCGCACTTGATGCCGTAAACGCTGTGACAGGCCGTAAGTTCTCTCAGGGACCTGCCGACCTTAACAGAGTCAAGCAGAAGGCTAACAACATACTCAAGAAGCACGGCTTTGAGATAATTACAGCCAGCGCCAACGACTTTGTTGACCACACTGATTACTCTAACGAAGTCGGCTTCGACTTCCTTGAACTTGATGAGTCTCAGTTCATTACCGAGTCTCGTCTTGAGAAAATATCCGCATTCACCGATAGTGTCAGCATTGAAGGCACTATCGAATCTATCAGCAGTTGGGATTACGATGACTGCGACACACCAAATTATTTCGGAGGTTATATCATGAATAACTATTTCGCACCTCCTGTGCCTCAGACACAGGCTATGCACGCAACAACACCCACAGTAGAAGCGGTTCCCGCCACCACCTATGAGGCGGTTCCCGCAGCTTGTGGAAACACTAATAATTACCCTAACACCAACGTGGTAACTGGTCCTATATTTCGTATCAAGGGCAACCAGAATTCAAATTTTGAAGGACTTACATCTCTTGTTAAAGAGGCTGTCTCTGATGCATATGAACATCTTCACGATAATTCAAGGCTCGCTCTTAGAATGCAGCAGTACGGTCAGCAGACAGGTCATCCGTCAAATGTTTCGGTTATTGGAAGTCCCATTTTTGAGATAGACACCACTGCACCAGCAGGCTCGGAATATGATGATGATGACGACTACATCGAGGGCGACTATGGTGCATGCAAGTAATATGATAACTCCTGTAATTGGAGTTATCCATACCTACATTATACGATAAAAAATGGCACAGGTCAATAGTGTCGTTACTATATCTAAGGAGGAATTATTATGACGCTGGAAAGAAAAGCACAGCTTGCTAGACAGCTCGTTGCAATCATTTTTGAGCTTACATCAGCCGGAGAGGTGCCGACTGATGTAATGCCTGTAGAGCAGCCCAAGAAACCTGTTGAGATGCTCACACTTAAAGAGAGCTTGGATATCATACCGGGTTTATCTATGCATACGCTTCGCCAGCTTGTCCTTCAGGGCAAGATAAAAAGTGTGAGATGTGGTGCGGGCGTTCGCGGAAAGATTCTCATAGCAAAGAATGAACTCTTAAGCTACTTCGAATCATGAAATAACGTGACCTGCCGAAAGGCAGGTCATATTTCTTTATGGAGGGAAATATATGGCTACAATACAGAAGCGTGGTAACAGCTACACTATCCGTGTGAGCTGCGGCTATGATGTGTACGGTGGACACAAGGAACAGTCAATGACCTGGAAGCCTGATGAGGGTATGTCACAGCGACAGATTGAAAAGGAACTGAACCGTCAGGCGGTTATGTTTGAGGAAGCTGTCAATCACGGCTACAAGGCTTCGGCTATGAAGTTTCAGGAGCTTGCGGAGGAATGGTTCGAGAGCTACGCAAAGAATACTCTCAGAAGCACTACATATGAGCGTATGCTCCAGCTCACGCACCGTGTATATCCTGCTATCGGTCATCTGCGTATCGACAAGATCACAGCAAGGCAGTTGCAAGGCTTTGTGAACTCTCTCGCCAAAGAGGGGGCAAACGAAAAGACAGGCAAGCCTCTCGCACCGAAAACGATCCGTCACAACCTGAGCTTTATCTCAGACGTATTCAGCTATGCGGTTCGTATGGACTTGGTATCGGACAATCCTTGCAGGAAAGTGACTATCCCGAAAGGCGAGGTCAAGGAGAAACAGATATATTCGCAGGAAGAGATGGCACATCTGCTTACAGCTATTCATGGAGAGCCTCTGAAGTATAAAGCGTTCTTCTTTCTGATAGCTTACAGCGGTTTCCGCAGGAGCGAAATGCTCGGCCTTGAATGGAAGGATATTGATTTTGAGAACAATATCATTACCATTAAGCGTACCTCAAATTATACCGCAGAGCGTGGTATATATACCGACACCACAAAAACAAAACGCTCTCAGCGAGTTTTAAAAATATCTCCGTATATAATGGAGATACTGAAAGACTATAAGCTGGAGCAGGACGAAGAAGCTCTCCGCCTCGGAGACAAGTGGGTAGAAACTGACCGTTTATTTGTTAAATGGAATGGCGAACCCATGAACAATCAGACACCCTACGGCTGGCTGAAAGAGTTCTGCGAGAAGAATGATATGCCTTTTTACGGCATACATAGTTTCAGGCACTTTGCGGCAAGTTCGCTTATTTCAGCAGGTCTTGATGTTACAACAGTATCAGGCGCATTAGGTCACTGTAATTCAGGAACCACTTTGAATGTATACTCACATATGTTCCAGAATGCGCAGGCAAGGGTTTCGGAAGCAATGGACAAGGCTTTTGCATTTCTGCCGCAGGAGGAAAAAAAGGACTCAGAATAATATTATGAAGGTATGATACTGAAACGAAAATTTATGACAATTTGTTTATAACGAAACACCGCCGCTCAGGACTAAAACTGAACGGCGGTATTGTTTTATTCACTTACAACAGGTATCCATATCTGGCTCTTGTAGTCGGGAGACAGCATATCTCCGTCGGGGTAAGCCTCGATGTCCATTTCGTAGGTGGGAGTGTAGTCCGATGTGGGGAAGAACTCCGCACAAAGCTCGTGCCAGAGCTGCTGTATAGTCTCGGGCATAGGACCTGTACACTCAGCAACTACCCACGTTCTTGCAGGGATAGTGTTCACACGGAAGCCCTCGGGAGCGGCTGTATCGGGAGCACACTCCACAGCGATACCGTAGTCGAAGGTCTCGGCGTCTGTGAGACCGTTGCCGTAGCAGGTACCGTAGATAAAAGTGCTGTCCGATGCGTGTTCAAGCAGAGTAGTGATAGTGCCGTCGGACTTGGCTCTGCCCCAGAATCCGGGGATAGTGTTCTTGTTTTGCTCACCAACAACTGTGTGCTGCTCAACCTTTTCAAGCACTGTGAATGTGTCCTTTTTAACGATGTTATAATTCATAGTATTACCGCCTTTCAAAATGATCTGCACCTTGAAACGGGAAAATGAACGGAGCCTGCCGCCCTCGCGCTTAGCCTCAGTAGGCGTTACGCCGTGGAAGCGTGTGAACGCTCTTGTGAAGCTCTCGGGCGACTCATAGCCGTATTTCAGCGCCGTGTCGATGACCTTTGCGTCCGTTTTCATCAGCTCACTGCCGGCAAGTGTGAGCCGCCTGTTACGGATGTATTCGCCTACGGTGATACCGCACAGTATACCGAATATCTTCTGGAAATAGTAGGGCGAGCAAGCCGCCTGACTTGCGACCTCCGCCATATCAAGTTCGTCGGTGATGTGCGCCTCGATGTAGTCGATAGCTTTCTGAATTCCCGTTGCTAAGTTCATTGTTTTCCCTCCTTTAGTGTAATTTTATTATAACATCGTGAGAGTTTGCTGTCCTGATATTTTGTGGCTTTTGGTGTCAGGTGGATTTATGCTTATTTTTTATCCTTGACCATTTGCATTAGTAAATCTTGCATTTTTGGAGATAAAGAGCTTTTCTCGTCCAATATGCGTATTATTTCCTTTAAAATGTCCCGAAAATCTTCTTGTTCTTCTGATTCACCATGGTCAAAAATACAGAAAGTGTTTTTTGATTTTGATAAACAGATCATTTCGCCGTCGCCGAAAATCTCTCCGATAACTATCAGATCAGGAGAAACATCTATCATGTTATATTTAAAATCATCAAGTCTGTAAAAATGTGCTAGATCGTTTCTGATCAATGATTCTTCAGAAAAAAGTAACCATTCTCTATATATAGTTGGAAGTTTGATATTATTTTCAGTTTCCCATTTCTGAATGTCATTTTCAATCATCGGTGGTTTGAACCATGAGGAGTTTTCTCCGTATTCGGCTATCTTTTTTTCGCATAACGCAGTCAGTTTTTTAATCTCTTTTGTTATACTGTTATTTGGAATTTCCGGAATAAACATAAAATCATCCTTTCATCTTAAAATCAATCCTCACCAGTGCCTTGCCATTCGGCAGAGATAACTGACGGTTGATATTTTCATTTACCATAATCCCTTTATGTCATTAATAATATCTTCAAGCAGCTCGTTAAAGCTGTCATAATTAGTTATATCACCATGAGCGTCAATGAAGATATCTCTTGTTTTCTTTGAAAAACAGATCAACTCTCCATCACCTGTTAAACTTCCAATTATAACATAATCATCCGGAAAGTATTCCGATTTTGCGTCTATTTTATTTAACCCATATATTTCAGCAACTGTTCCCCGTAAAACAGAACCATTAGAAAAAATAAGCCAATCAATATAAGATTCAGGAAGAACTAAATCGTTTTTCTTTTCCCATTCTTTTATTTCTGACAAAGAAGCAGGCGTGTTAAATACAAACTTTCTTTTTTCATGCAGAGCAAGTGCAAGTTCTTTGATCTGCTCAATATTTGAAGTTAAACTATTATTTGGTATTTCCGGAATATACATAAAATCATCCTTTCTTTTGGAAATCCAGTCTCACAAGCGCCTTGCCATTCGGCATGGGGCAGGACTCCTGCAATATCAGCGAGTAGCCTATCTCCTCCATGGCAGCCGTGAGTGCCGCTTCTTCCATTTGATGATGAACCTCGTCAAGCCTGTCGAAAGCTCGCAGGTACGGCGACTCCGACACCCACTGCTCCCCGTCCGTGTTTATCTGTATCACGCAGGAAACGAACTCGGGAGCGGTCTGCAAAACGGTTCGCTGGAACGCTCCGTAGCCGATGTACTCGATAAGCAGATTCGCTATCAGAAGCTGTGCCTGCGGGAGCTTCTCTGCCTCGTTTATAAGGTCGATGTGCAGGCATTTCAGAACTCCCGAAAGCTGAGTATATCGCTGAGATACCGCACGGAGGTAGTCCGCATTGATGTCGATTCCGTAGACCGTGCGGAACTTGTCAGTGCCGATGTGTTCAAGTCCGTTTCCGCCTGCAACTCCCAGAACTGCGGCAGTCTCCACAGGGTAGGCGGCGAACTGCTCCTGCATTATGGAATCAAGCGCCTGAAGCTGCCGCACGGAGTCAAGGCTCATGTGCTTTTCGTAGTCGTCAAGACTTATTTCTTCCCATGGGTTGGTCATATGTAGCACCTTTCCAAATCGTATTCATCATCTATCAGAAAATAATCGAATCCGTACCTGATACAGCCGCGAAGATATTCCTGATTGTCCTGTATTATGTCCTTAATACTGAGGTCATTGGAGAGCCTTTTCTCGATAGCGTTCCCGAAGCTGACAATGTCACTGAAATGGCTGGTTATGTAGCTTTCACTCATAACAAGGCATATGTATTTTATCTGCGACAGATAGTCGGCGTCAAAGCTGTTCTTCCAGTCAAAGGGAATATAACAGCCCTCGATTATGAGATCCTGTTCGTTTTCAATGGCAGTCTTTATCATCTCTTTCAGGATATTCCAGAGGTATGCCGTCAGCTTGTCGTCGTCATAGGGCGTGAGCGCGGTCTGACCGCTTCTTATAAGTCCCATTTTCAGGTGGTCGATAGACAGGTAAGGGTACTTGTATTTTTCAAGCAGTTTCTGCGCGAGAAGCGTTTTCCCTGTATGCGAAGCGCCTGTTATCAGTATTATCATAGTAGCCGCGGATCCTTTCTGATAGTTTTAATAATTATATCATATTTGGGGGCGTTTTTCAATAAAAAACAGCTCCTGTCTCTATCTGGACGGGAGCTGTTGTCAGTGATCACAAAATATGCGACAACTCATTTTAGCAGCAACTGTTGCGTTTTTTGCAACGGTTCATTTTTCAGTTGTTGCAAATAATACAACAACTCATAGTAATGTGCAGGAAATGCATATTGCTATTATTATAATATACCTGTGGTTTACTTGATTTTTCCAAAAAGCTATGTTATAATAC
>DEBW01000070.1:0-218 GCA_002348905.1 Ruminococcus flavefaciens
ACGGCGGAAACTGCTGTTTAACAGTATGTCCGTTATACTGGGCGTACTATGTCCTGACGTGTTCGTGATCTGCAGTCTTGAAAAATAGTCTAAAACACATCAAAATGCAATAAGAATACTGCTCCCACTTTTTTACTTGTGGAGAGTAGAAATCCGCCCGATACAGCCCACACAAATATTTCTTACGAGCAGTTACCCGTAACGAAAAAAGCTGTCGG
>DEBW01000070.1:383-7394 GCA_002348905.1 Ruminococcus flavefaciens
ATGTCGGTAGCAAATGGAGAGCAGTTTCTCAAGCACGATACGAATACAGGTCAGGTATCTGGAATGACCTTCGAGCGCAAGGGAATGCACCAGATAGAGCTCGCAGTCGAGGACGGCAAAGTTGATGTCCTGTTGGTCAAGGACTTGTCCCGACTTGGCAGACACCGAACACGCACGGCACTGTTCATCGACTACTTGCGCAAGAACAACGTCAAGGTGTATTCAGTAACCGAGGGCATAGACTCATCGAACGAGAATGATGATATGATAATCGGCTTCAAGCAGCTCGTCAATGACTTCTATGCCAAGGACATCGGCAAGAAGGTCCGCACGGGAATTCGTCAGAAGCAGAAAACGGGAATGACTGTGAACCTGCCAATGGGTTACTACAAGGACAAAAATACAGGTGAGGTGCTTGTCGATGAAACGGCGGCAGCGATAGTCAGAGAAATATTCGAGAAGTTCTTTGAAGGCTACGGACTAAGCACTATAGCCAAGGACTTTAATCACCGTGGAATAAAGTCACCGGAATACTTCTAGCACAGAAAGGTCGGAGCACAAAGAACACAGATGTGCAAGAAATTTTTGTGGGTGCAAACAACGGTCAAGCGCATAATCCAGAACGAAGCATACACAGGAACGCTCGTTAACCACAAGACCGTAACATCAAAAATTTACAAGACTGTTGACGTCATTCCGCCTGAAGAGCAGTACCGCCACGAAAATTTCATGCCTGCGATAATTGACAAAGAGACATTCGAACAGGCACAGATATTGCTTGAAAGCAGGCTTAAAAATCATGCCCGGGCGAAGTTCGGAAGCGTTATCCATAGGTACTGCGGAATGATAAAATGTGCCGAGTGCGGAGCAAGCCTCATAGCTAAGAAACGGACAGTGGCAGGGCACTCATGGGTTGAGTACACCTGCAACAGCAACCACCGCTACGGCAACGAATACTGCACTGCTCACACTATCTGCGAGCCTCAACTCGATGAGATAATACACACAGAGCTTGCAATGCTCCGTCAGGAGATACTGGATTCCAGTCAGAAGTACGATGAGATCGTAAAGGACTGGAACAAAAAGAAGCCGAAATACGATAAAATGATAAAGGAATATTCGCAGAAGATAGTTACTCTTAACGGGCAGATCGAGGAACTGATAATGGAGCGTATCGGAGATCGCAAACACGCCAAGGTCTATAATTCCATGATAGAAAAGCGTGAAGCTGAGATAGCGGAGCTGACGCAGAAGATAGAGGATTGCAGGAAGTTCGACGAGCTTAGCAAGAAACGCTGCGACGAGCTGATGTCCACAGCAGAATTGCTGGACGAGGTTCTGCTCGAACCTTACATCAGCGATACTAACATCAGACTACTCGTTCGGAAGATAAACGTCCACGAAAACGAGGACGGCAGCCTTGATGTAAACCTTGAATTCAACGGCGACTTCAAGGATTCGAGTACGGTGTGCTTTGAGATCAATGAATAGGTATGATAAAAGCCGCATGGATACCCTGCGGCTTTAAAAAACACTCTTTACTGTCCATAAGTTTCAAACAAATAATTGAGCCTTTCTTCAGAAATCAGCCACTCCTTAGGTATACTATCAGTTGTACCCTTAGCATACGCTCTATTACTCCAGCGATGATTTTCAAAAAGGATTGTTTCTCCTCGTCCACAAGCAGATTCTTTTAATCTATCGGCTATTTCATTTGGCGTTGCGAGATAGATTCTTGGCATTTCGTTTGGTTCAGTACCTGAGAATTGAACTAAACAGAAAATAGTTTTTTTATGATGTGCGGCTAACCACATATCAGCTGCTTTATGGTAATCAGAATTTTTAAGATATTTTTGCGTTAGTCCCCACTTCTTATCCTTAGAGCCTTTAACTGAAATCTTTAGCATTTTATCGCCTGATACGGCAATCAAATCGTATTCCGGTTGATTTGCACCATACTGAACAGAAACATTATATCCATATCGAGCTAAAAGTGCAGCGGCGTATGCTTCAGCTGCTACACCAACATGCCATGAAGTAAATTCTTTCAAATTGATCACCTACAAAAAACGATAATACAAATTACTCCTCATAGTATGAACTATGAGGAGTTACTTGGTGCGGGTGACAGGACTTGAACCTGCACACCTTACGGCATCAGAACCTAAATCTGACGTGTCTGCCAATTTCACCACACCCGCATATTAATTTTTGTTAACTTTGCACAATGGAACTGTTGCCTTATAATTCCAATAACGTAGCCTAAACGAAATCTGACGTGTCTGCCAGTTTCACCACATCCGCATATATAGCGGCTCTGCGAGGAACAGAGCCGCAAAACGACATAGATCAGTGCTGCTGAGGCGGCTGCTGAGCCTGAGGAGCAGGCTGATTTGGCTGAGCCGGAGCAGTTGGAGCTGCATTGTTCGGCGCTGGAGCGCTTGGAGCTGGAGCAGCATTATTCGGAGCATTTGGAGCCGGTGCTGCATTATTCGGAGCCGGAGCACTTGGAGCAGCCGGAGCCGGAGCTTCGTTCTTCTTTTCAGCCGGAGCAGCTTCTGCTTTATTTTCAGCCGGCTTTTCAGGAGCAGTCTCCTTCTTCTCCGGAGAATTTTCAGCTTTAGCGGCTTCATTCTTCTTTTCAGCCGGAGCGTCCTTCTTTTTATCCTTTGTATCGTCCTTGCCGTTGCCGTTAGCAGCTTCCTGCTCAGCACGGTCACTTGCGGACGGTATATAGATATCCTCATCAGCAAGGCTTCCAACGAAGCGGAGCTGTTTTACAGGGATTCTTTTAAGAGGGGAGTAGATGAATTTGCTGCATGAGTATGTACAATCCACGATACCACGCTTATCGCAGATAACTTTATTGCCGTCTCTTGCACGTTTACCGAACTGGCAGTAATCGCACTTAGGCTCAATATGTTTATCGAAATATTTCGCACCTTTAAAAATTGAGAAAAGATCCATGATATCACCTCATAGAAAAAAGATTACAGTTTATTATAACATAGATGATTAGTTTTGTCCAGTAGTTTTTTTAAATTTATACAAAAAACTTTAAGAAGCTGTTCATATAGTATAATAGGATAATATTTTTTTCACAAAAGATACGCAAAAATCTCAGAAAGGATATACAAAAGACACACGCCTGTGCTATAATGATAACAGTAAAGGAGCTTCTTACTATGAAAATATTGCTTATTGAAGACGACTTGCAGATATGCGAGGTCATTGAAAAATACTTTGGCAACAGAGATACCTTAGTTGTATCAGTCCACACTGGTTCAGCCGCACTTGATACTATTTATAATAGTATAGGTGAATACTCACTTGTACTGCTTGACATAATGCTTCCGGAGGCTGACGGCTTTACGATATGCCGTGAGATACGCAGAAACAGTGATATACCGCTTATATTCATTACCGCAAGAGGAAGGGAGGAGGATATACTTCACGGCTATGACCTTGGCTGTGATGATTATATCGTGAAACCGGTGCTTTTGTCGGCACTTTACGCAAAATGTACAGCAATGATAAAACGTGCGGAAGGACATGGCGGAAATGTGCTCGAATGCGGAGCGATAAAGCTTGACAAGCGCAGACTGACCTGTTATGTCGATGGCACAGAAGTGGAATTGCCTCCGAAAAGCTTTGCAATACTCTGTTATCTTATGGAGCATGAGGGATGGACAGTAGACCGTGAAACTTTGCTGAACAGGGTATGGGGAAGCGACTATTTCGGGGTAGACCGTGTAGTTGACAACCACATAAAAAAGCTGAGAAAAGCTCTCGGAACAGCCGGAAAACAGATACATACAGCAGTCGGCAAAGGATACAAGCTTACTAATTCATAATTAGTTGTCAGAACTCAGAGCTTAGAACTCAGTGTAGGGGACGGCGTCCTCGACGTCCCGTCACGATAATTAACAATGTACGATTAATCATTGGTTCATCATAATATTACGGTCAACGATTAATTATGAATTAAGAATTATGAATTATGAATTGCTACAAAGGGGGAAAGTTATATGAAAAGAAGAATAATAAAGAAAAAACGTGAAACATTTATAAAGATATTTGCTAAGGCTTTTGCAGTTTCGGCGGTCATAACAGCAGTGTTTGCAGGTTTGCTGAACGAAATAATCTATCAGACTATCCGTCCGGCAGCAGAAGCGGAAGTAGACAGAAACATTATATCAGTACAAAATTATGTGAGTGAAAGAAGCTCTGAGCAGACTGATCCTGAGATGTTTTTTCATGATCTGAATGCAAGGCTTTCGATGTATACTTATTTAGAGATATCTCTTAACCCGCCGTCTTTAATACATCCTGATATAGGCGAACATATATCACTGTCTCCGCTTATCAATTCAAGAAACAAGATAGCTGCTGTAATTGTTGATGAGGATAACAACGTTGTTGCTGCTAACAATACAAGATTGCAGACTATCATGCTTTTCAGAGACAATAAAAACGGCGAGGATACTGACAGAGGCTATTATATCTGTGATAACAGAGAAGATATCCATGAAATAGGAGAGATGTACAGAGTTTATGAGGACTGGACTAAAGATGCTTACTGCTATATTGATGCAATACCGGAAAGTCTTTATGTAAACAAGAAGAATCATACATTTATCCCACATAAGCTCTCTCTTGTTAAGAAACGTTATAAAAATACAAAAGCATTGGTTGAAAGCGGAGAAATAGAAAATATAGATACAAAAGAATTTATTATAGATATAGACGATAAAAACTATGAGCTTATGGATGTCCACACAGGCAACGCAGGATATTCTCTGGACGATTATCCTTATTGTGCGCTGTTCAACTTCTTCGGAGCTAACGATGAATACGTTGACGCCTGGGCAAATCACGTTAGATTTGATGAAGGACAGTGGCTGGAAGGTTATCAGGGTAATGCCAACGGAACTTACACATTTGAGAGAAATGGTTCTTTCAGCTATAATAACAAACAATACAGGATATATGTCAGCGCTGACGTTGACTTCAAAGATCCGCAGCTTATGAAATACTACAGGACAACAGTTATACTCTTTGCATTAGCTGCAATTATTCTCGCACTTCTCTACAGCTGGCGCAGAAACGTTGTAAACAAGGCTGGCTACGCTATGGAGGACTTCCGCCGTGACCTCACGAATAATCTTGCACACGACATAAAAACTCCGCTAATGGCAATAGGCGGCTACGCTGAAAATGCTGCTGATGAGCTTACCAGCGAGGAGGACAAAAAGAAGTATCTGGCATCTATACTTGAAAATGTTGCGTATACCGATTCGATAATCAGCCGTACCCTACAGCTCAACAGTATGGACAGCATGGGAAAGGTAAAGAAGGAAAAATTCGAGGTAAGCAAGCTTATCGACAGCCTTTTTGACAAGTACTCTCTCATGCTTGACGAGAAAAATATCAAGGTAAAAGTGAACGGAAGCACCGAACTCAATGCAGACAAGGTTCTTGCCGAGACTATGCTTGAAAACCTGATATCCAATGCTGTGAAGTATACAAAGGAGAACGGTACTATTACAGCGGACATAAAGTCTAAGTCGATACGCATAGTGAATACCGTTGATAAAAAGGTGGACACAAAGAATCTGAAAGAACCATTCGTAAAGGGCGATGCCGCAAGAGCAAACAAGCTCGGCAGCGGACTCGGACTTTCTATCGCAGACAAGGCAGCTTATCAGAACGGCTTTATACTCAATATTGCTTGTACAGACAATGAATTTACCTCAGAAGTGAAGATTTGACCTTATGGGACGGATAAAACCGTCCCATTTTTTACTTATTGTTGATATAATTCAATGTTTTACAGCTTTTTACCCGAATATGTAAACATATTGTAAAGCGTGTGTTAAACTTGTGTGATAGTGTTGACCTCTCAGGATTATGATGATATAATAAAATTGCATAAAACTTTACAACAAACGATGAAAAGATTGGAGGGAATTTTATGAAAAAGCGCAGACTTAGAATAATGGCAGGAGTGCTTGCAGCAAGTATAGTTTTTATGAGCGCTCCGCAGTATATGGACGGGACATCTATATCCACTGTGTTTGCGGCTGAAAGTGTTACTGTTGATAAAACTGCAATGAAGCTTTCTGAGGATAAAACTGTTGAAGGCGACCTCATACTTAGCGGTGAAAGTATTGACCTTAACGGTCATACCCTTACTGTAACCGGAGACTTTTGGCATAAAGCCGGCGTTATGAAGATAAACAACGGTACTCTCATAATAAAGGGCAGCTATGAGCTTCGAGCTTCATCAGTAAGTCCTGGAATCGGCGAATTACAGATGCAGGGCGAAACCAGTCTTGTTGATATCGACGGCAATTTCATAATTGATTCAAAGGTTGCAGTTTCATCTTATCAGTGGGACGGTAAGGTAAGAGTCGGCGGAGATATGAAAGTATACTCTCCTGACAACGGAAAAGGCTATAATCCGGGTAAAAACTTATTAACTGAATTCAAGGGCGAAGATAAAGTCCATGAAGTATACTTCTCAGACAGCAAGAACAATTTTCTTTCAAATGTTGCTGTTGAAAATGGCAGCAGCCTGAAAATTACTGGTGCTGCTACAGGTTTCAATCTCGTTACTGATGCAGTATTTGAAAACGGAAGCAAGATATCAGGCGAAAAAGCACTGGATCTGAACGGACATAGTGTTGTTGTTAATGGCGAATTTACTCAGGCTGGTACTCTTCCTATTGACCTCGGCGGAGGCAAAATGAGAATTGACGGTGATTTCTGGCAGCAGAACGGCATAATGAAGGTAGCCGGCGGCGAATTAAGTATCGGCGGAAATTATGAGCTGCGCTCTTCAAAAGCAAGTGCCGGAAGCGGTGAATTACAGATGCAGGGCGAGAAATGTCTTGTTGATATCGACGGCAGTTTCATGATCAATTCAAATGTTGAAGCTTCATCATATCAGTGGGACGGTAAGGTAAGAGTAGGCGGAGATATGAATGTATACTCTCCTGACAACGGAAA
>DEBW01000009.1:0-792 GCA_002348905.1 Ruminococcus flavefaciens
GTAAATGCTGTTGCCGTGGGAAATTTTAAAGTCTCAGATGCAAAGTATATATTTTGCTATGTAACATATATGAAATCTTTGACAAATGCTTTAATATAGGGTATAATATATTTATATTCGGGAAAAGGAGATAATCCTCATGTTTAATATTCATGATATTTCAAGAAATGCGTATATGCTGAAAGGACAGCTTGCGGATAACGGTTATGACTGGTGGTGGCACTCTTTTACCGGCAGAGATGCTGAGACCGGTGAAGAAAAGGCTTTTTTTATTGAGTTTTTCCTCTGCAATCCGGAACTCGCAGGAGACAAACCGGTATTAGGTCAGCAGTACGACAATCTCAGACAGC
This sequence comes from Ruminococcus flavefaciens, assembly GCA_002348905.1. Classification (GTDB taxonomy): domain Bacteria; phylum Bacillota; class Clostridia; order Oscillospirales; family Ruminococcaceae; genus Ruminococcus; species Ruminococcus flavefaciens_O. The sequence continues at coordinate 351 of DEBW01000009.1, forward strand.
GTAAAAAGCCGTCATACCTAATGGTAAAAGCAGGTTGCTGGGGAAAAGATGCCTGCCAGCTCCACCGTTTCTTTCCGTGGGAAGATGTTACTGTATCTGACGGGATACCATATTTTGTGGATGCAGCAGACTGTTTTGCATCAGATCTGGAACTGCGTGGAAGCGTAAAGGTAACAGAAGAAGATGCTGCATCAAAGCCTGAGCTTATGTGTGATGCCGGTGAAATGAAATGGGATCTCCGACTTGTGAAAAAAATCGCATTCAACGTAGGATACGGCGCAGGCAAGCCGATGCGTGACCTTAACGCATTTGAGATGTACTGGCACGTCGAAGGCATGAAGACAATTTATGCAGGTACAGTTATTTACAACGGCAGAAAGTACAGAGTAACTCCTGACGAGTCATACGGCTATGCTGATAAAAACTGGGGAGAGAATTTCAC
>DEBW01000009.1:998-6145 GCA_002348905.1 Ruminococcus flavefaciens
TGGACAGCTCCAAAAACAGCATTCAGATGCATCGAAACTGATGAAGAGATTATCTGGCACGTTGAACAGTCTAACTGGAAGTATGTTATGCGTACCAACATACACTGTCGAAAGGACGAGATGCTGAAAATAAACTACGAAGCTCCTGACGGTACTAAAAAGCACAATTCCCTTTGGAACGGCGGTACAGGAAAGGGCAGGATAAAGCTTTATGAGAAATGCGGCAAGGATCTGAAGCTGATAGACGATATATCTGTAACTCATGTGGGCTGTGAATATGGTGAATTTTCAGAATAGCAGCAATTTTTATACAAAAAGTTTATTTAAATAAATAATTGACAAATTCTAACAGATATAGTATAATTAATGCGGTATATTTAAATAATATGCCGCATTTTTGTTTTTCAGGAGGGCTTATATGAAGAAAAAAACAAAATTACTTGCGCTCATTCTTGCAAGTATGCTAACAGTTTCTTCAACTGTCGGATGTTCTTTGCAAGGAAAGCAGGATAAAGAAAATGACAGCGAAGTTTCTGAAACTGAAAGCAGCGAAGATAAAAAGTCAAAAGAAAAAAAGTCGGGGAAGGATATACGACCGCAGGACAATTTTTATGAAAGTGTAAACTTTGACACTCTGATGAACACTGATATTCCTTACGGTGAAAAAGGTTACTCTACATGGGGTGACGAAGAGGTTGAAGAACAAGTGAACGACATCATAAGAGAAATTGTCAACAGCAGCGAAAAGTACAAACCAGGCAGCAACGAACAGCTTATAAAAGACCTGTACAACCAGTATATCGAATACAAAGATGACGGCTCAGCTGAAAAGGAAATAATGGCAAACTGTCAGCGTATCTTCGACTCTAAGGATATTAACGAGCTTTTTGAAGTGTGGGGTGACCTTGTAAGGAATTACGGAGCTTCATCAGTATTTCAGTTTTCTGTAATGCTTAACTATCAGAACGGTTCTGAAAACGTGCTCTTCCTTGATGCTGACCAAAGCTTTTTAGGTACACCGCTTGAAGATATCGCAGACCTGACTTCAAACTGTCAGCAGCCTAATGCATTAGCCTGTGATATGCTGCGTATAATGGGAGACGACTACGACACAGCTCATGACAAGGGTAAAGATATGGCTTATCTTGCAATAGATATAGCTAATAACACTGACTTTGAAGAAGGCGACCAATTTGCAAAGGTTATGACACTTGAGAAAACAAGCTTTGATGAGTTTGACAGCATCATGTCAAATATTAACGGCTCTGTTGTCGAAATGTTCTTCGGAGATGTAAAGGATTCAACTGACGGCGTTTACATCATGGACAAAAAACAGCTTGAAGCCATAAATTCCCTTATAACTGACAAAAACCTTGAAAAGTGGAAGAATTATATATACGCAGACTACATCTTCAAAATGGGAGCTTTTATTCCTGACAGCCATGAGATACTCAGAAAGTATTATCCTGAAAGCAAAGAAACGGATGAAAAGCTTGGTCAAACTTGTATAAAGAATTATCTGCCGAATGAGCTTTCAGAGATATATACCGAAAAGTATTATACCCCTGAGATAGATAAGGGCATACATGATATGGTGGATGACATAAAAATGAGTTATACCGAACTTATCAATAATGCTGACTGGCTTTCAGCTGACATGAGAAAGTCACTGAAGAAAAAACTTGACAATATAGAACTTATTACAGCTACAAAGCCTCACAAGGTCAAAGCTGACGACGCAAAACTTATTGGTGATGACCTATATGCAACAGTAAGAAACATTACAAAGAGAAGCATTGACAAACAGATATCTGATCTTTCAGAAAAACCTGACCATAATAACCCGGAAATGACTGCTCAGACTCTCAATGCTCAATATCTGCCTTACAATGCGATAAATATAACTGTAGCAATAATGCAGAAGTCAATGTTTGATCCTAACGGCGATGAAGCAGAAAATCTCGGCAGGCTTGGCGCAGTTGTAAGTCACGAGATAGGTCATGCATTTGATTCTACCTGTATAAATTTTGATGAAGATGGTGTGTATAACCCGAACTGGATAAGCGAAGATGACAAGAAAGCACTCGACAAACGTGCTGATTCTGTCGCATCATACTACGACAAGTACACTATCATGGAAGTATTTCATGTTGACGGTGAGCTTACAAAGGGCGAGAATTATGCAGATCTCAGCGGTGTCGAATGCGTAACGAACCTTGTTGACGATGAAGAAGAACTGAAAAAGCTTTTTGAAAGCTATGCAAAAATGTGGGCAATGTTACAAGTCGATACTTCCGCACTGCATTACCTTAAAGCAGATGTTCACAGTCCTAACGGTGTAAGAGTAAATGCGGTACTTTCTTCCAATGAGAAATTCATCAAAGTATACAATATAAAAGAGGGCGATGGTATGTACGTAGCTCCGGAGGAAAGGGTAAGCAGGTGGTAAGCGATGAGATTGATACTTAAACACACATTCAAAGATATATGGGCGCATAAACTCAGAACAATACTTCTGGTGATATGCATAATCGTTTGCAGTTTTACAGCAATGCTCTGTTTTGACATGAACGGTTCTCTTGGCATTATGATACGAGGAGTCTATTCATCCATGATAGGCGGAGCTGACCTTTATGTGCAGTCAAAAAGTCCTTTGGAAGAAAATTTCGCAGACGGAATAGATGAATCGGATGTAATTCGTATGGCAGTATACAGCAGTTATTTTGACAGACATCTTGATATGGACTGCTCATACGTAAGAAGAAAAGACATGAATATATTCGCCCTGGAGCCTGAACAAGCTGCAAAAATGGCTCTTCTCCGCAAGGATATAAACCTCAGCGGAAAGAAAGCTGCTGTAACAGACGAGTTTGCTGGTGAATTCGGCTACAAGGTAGGCGATACGATCACTCTTCACGGAGACAGAGATAAACCAGTTGACTTTACAATAGGCTACATTGAAAAGAAACAGGGTATATTCAACAACGGCAATGTTATTGTTATTGACCTTGACGATTCAGCAGAGCTTGCTCTTTCAAATACTGTTGAAGCTTATAATGCTTTTATAGATGTAAAGGACGATTCCAAGATAAAAGACGCAGAAAAAACTTTAAAAGCTAATTTGCCCGGCGTAGAAATAGAAAACTTCATGGATGACAAGAGCATTCAGGATTCAATAAAGAGCATAAGCAAGCTTTTCTTCGTACTCTTTGCTATATGTATGCTTCTCGTGGTATTCGTTACAGTATCAATATCCGAGCGTATGATAACAGACAAAATGTCTGTAGTCGGAACGTTCCGCAGTCTTGGAATATCCACCGGAAAAACTACCCTTGCACTGATACTTGAAAATGCACTTTACGGTGCTGTAGGTTCTTTGATAGGCGTTGGAGTATATGTTCTTATAAAGCAGCCTTTCTTCAATGTTATGTTCACATTTGGCGGAGCTGACGGCGAAGTGCTTCATCCTGACGTACCGATGTCAAAACCTTATGTCATCGCAGGAGTAATACTCGGCGCAATACTCATTGAATGTTTCTGTCCTGTCAAGGAAGTAATAAAGGCAATAAAAACTCCAATCCGTGACATTATCTTTGATACAAAGGATACAGAGTACCACGCCGGCAGAGTAACAACAATACTCGGTATACTCCTCTTTGCAGTATCAGCAGTTACTTTCTTCTTCAAAGACAGTTTTTCACTCAACATAATATGTTTTGTTTCATTCATCGGCGGAGCTGCACTTCTGTTCAATTACCTTGAAAGAGGTGTTGCAAAGCTTGTATCATTGATTTTTGACAAACTTAACTTCCCTATAGCAAAGCTTGCAGCCATTGAAGCCGGAGCTAAGAAAAATACAGTCGGAAGCTCTATACTCTGCCTTACAGCCGCAGCTTTAGCACTTGTGCTTTACACATATGCAAGCTCCATGAGTTCATTCTATGACAAACTTGTAATGGACGGTGATGTTATAGCAATGTCCGGTACTTGCAAAGGTGATCTTCTTTCTTATATAAGCGAACTTGACGGAGTAGAAAAAGCAGAATTTGTTTATTTCATACCTAACGAAATAAAGATAGACGGAAAATCTGAAACCTGCTATGTCTACGGTTATCCGGAAGGCGGAAATGAGCTGTTTATTGCGCTGGAAGGCATAGAAGAAAATCTCGGCGCTGAAGAGATAGCTATGGACAGGATAATGATGCAAAAACTCGGCTACAGTATAGGCGACAGTGTAAATATCATATTTGACAGTGAGGGATATATGCCTATTGAAAAAACATTGAAGATCGCTCAGCCTATAACTGTTGACTACAATACAGCATCAGGTACATCAATCGCCTTGAACCTTGATACCTACAAAGAAATCTACAAGGACTATCCTATGGATATACTTGTAAAAGGCGACGATGCAAACGCTTTGAAGAAAACAATTCAGGATCATTCATCTGATTACATTTTGCAGATATATACAAAGAAAGAATTCGATGTTCTCATGACTGCTCAGAAAGCTTCAATAACAGCTATTCTTAATATACTCATACTTATCGGTGTAGGACTTACATTCATAGGCATAGTATCAAATCAGCTCATCGGACTTGAAGGCAGAAAGCGTGAATGTGCAGTTATGGCATCCGTAGCTATGCCAATGAAGAAACTGAAAAGAATGTTCCTTATTGAAAATTTCACATCATCGGCTATCGCACTCATAACAGCTGTACCAGTCGGAGTGTTCATGTCAAAAATATTTGTAAGAATAATGGAACAGCTTCAGATAGCAATACCGATAGTGGTATCAACAGGCAGATGCGCCGGATACGCAGTATTCCTGCTTGTAGTATTCACATTTGTATCATTGTTCCCGATAAGAGCGCTGAAGAAAATGGATATGGTAACTCAGCTCAAATATGAATAAGGAGTATTATTATGGAAAATGTAATAGAAGTAAGCAATGTATTTAAAGCTTTCGGCAAAGGCGAAAGCATGACAAAAGTTCTCACAGGAGCTTCTCTTTCAGTCGGCAAGGGAGAATTTGTTTCCCTTATGGGTGCATCCGGAAGCGGAAAATCCACCCTTCTTTACCTTATCGGCGGACTTGACAGACGCTATAACGGTACAATAAACGTGTGCGGAAACGATATCGGCAA
>DEBW01000009.1:6268-6445 GCA_002348905.1 Ruminococcus flavefaciens
TTCCAGTTCTACAATCTTGTACAGAATCTAAATGTTGAGGATAATATCCTGCTCCCGTCAAGTGTAAAAGGCAAGACAAAGGCAGAGATGCAGCAGCAGCTTGATGACATACTCCGCATAACCGGACTTACTGAAAAGCGTAAAGCAAAGCCTTCAGAGCTTTCAGGCGGTCAGCAG
>DEBW01000009.1:6525-7023 GCA_002348905.1 Ruminococcus flavefaciens
TGGAAACCTTGATTCAGCTGCCGGAGAAGAAATAATGAACCTCTTCTCTCAGATAAACAAGGAAAAAGGAATCACTATCTTACAGGTTACGCACTCAGATAAATGTGCTTCATACGGTACAAGAGTAGTTGAACTTGTAAACGGCACGACAAATACACAGCAGGCATAATAAATAAGCTCCGGAAGTATCAATACCACTTCCGGAGCTTTGCATTTATCTATATATTCATGATGCAAACTGACTGTTATAAAGTTCGGCGTAGAAACCGCCTTTTGCCATAAGTTCAGAATGGCTGCCTTGTTCGATGATATTACCATGCTTCATAACAAGTATCACATCTGAGTTTTTGATGGTCGAAAGTCTGTGAGCAATGATAAAACTTGTCTTACCCTCCATAAGCTTTATGAATGCACGCTGTATGCGGTGTTCAGTGCGGAGGTCAATAGAACTTGTAGCTTCATCAAGTATGAGCATAGGAGGATCTGTAAGCATTATTC
>DEBW01000009.1:7045-13033 GCA_002348905.1 Ruminococcus flavefaciens
AGCTGCTTCTGTCCCTGTGAAAGACCGCTGTCCTCAGATATGACCGTATCATATCCGTCGGGCAGACGCTTTATGAAGCTGTGAGCGTGTACGGCTTTTGCAGCAGCGATTATCTTTTCACGGTCAGCATCCGGCATACCGTAAGCTATGTTTTCAGCAACAGTGCCGGTAAATACCCATGTTTCCTGCAATACCATGCCGAAGCTGCTTCTCAGGCTGTCTCTTGTTACAGTATTTATATCCTTGCCTGAGACTTTTATACTTCCACTGTCTATATCATAGAATCGCAAGAGCAGATTTATTATAGTTGATTTTCCGCATCCTGTCGGACCTACGATAGCGATTCTCTGACCTTTTTTTACGTTAAGGCTGAAATCCTGAATGAGTTTTACCTCAGGATCATATGAGAAGCACACATTACTGAATGAAAGTTCGCCGGAACATTCGCTGAGTTTTTCCATATCAGAATCATCAGGAACTTCCTCCTCATCGAGAAGGTCAAAAACTCTCTGTGCCGAAGCGACCGCATTCTGCAATTCTGCAAAAACGCCGGATATCTCATTGAAAGGTTTAGTATACTGATTAGAGTAGGCAAGGAAGCTTGAAAGCTTTCCTACTGACATAGCTCCGATAAAAGCGGAATGACCTATTGCTCCGAGAGCACCAAGAAGTCCGACAGCCGCATATATCAGACCGTTTACAAAACGTGTGGTCGGATTTGTCATTGAACTGAAAAACGTGGCTTTCGCTCCGATGTCACCGTAACTTTTGTTTATCTCAGCAAAACGTTCCTCTGCACGTTCTCCGTAAACAAAAGCCTTGACGATCTTCTGATTTCCAGCCATTTCCTCAGCAAGACCTACCATATCTCCTCTCAGTTTTGACTGTTTTACATAAGAATCGTGAGAAGCCTTTGTTATGCGTGAAGCAGCGATAAACGAAAGGGGAGTGAGCAGCACAACAACAAGAGCTATCTTGAAATTGATAGTCATCATGAAAACAAGAGTGCCTGCAATTGTCATAACTCCGCTGAAAAACTGGGTAAAACCTTGCAGCAGACCGTCTGATACTATCTCGATATCATTAATGACACGGCTTGTTAGCTCACCTTTAGTACGGCTATCGATGCAGCGAAGAGGTACTCTTTCAAGCTTTGCAAAAACGTCTGCACGAAGGTCACGTACTGTGAAAAAAGCAAGCTTGTTTGTACAAAGGCTCATTATCCACTGGAAAAGTCCGCTTGCAGCAACGGACGAAGCAAGAAGAACAGCTATTTTCATAAGCCTGCCGAAATCAACGTTGTCTTTACCGATGCAGCAGTCAACAGCTTCACCGATAAACACCGGTACAGCAAGCGAAAGAGATATACCGGCAGCAGCAAATATCAACGTCATTACAAAGTAAACGATATAAGGTTTAGCATAGGAAAATACTCGTTTAAGTGTTTTAAGCATTTTTACTTTCCTCCTTTTCGTTCATCTGTGAACTGTATATTTCACGGTAAACATCACAGCTTTCAAGGAGTTCGTTATGAGTACCTACACCGACCGGCGAGCCGTCCTCCATAACGATTATCTTATCAGCATCTTTGAGAGAAGTGGTACGCTGAGATATCATTACAACAGAAATATCCGACATATCCTCACGCAGAGCTTTACGCAGTTTAAGGTCTGTAGCATAGTCAAGAGCACTTGTAGAATCGTCAAGGATAATAATATCCGGCTTGCCTATCAATGCTCTTGCTATGGATATTCTCTGTTTCTGACCGCCTGAGAGATTCTTGCCTCCCTGAGAGATATAGGTATCAAGCTTATCAGGCATTTTTTCGACAAATTCCCAAGCCTGAGCAGTTTTAAGAGCAGCGATTATCTCTTCATCTGATGCATCCGCTTTTCGCCATTTCATATTTTCTCTGAGACTGCCGGAGAAGAGTACAGCCTTCTGAGGCACGATACCTATTCGCTTTCTGAGTGCTTCTATATCCCAGTCATTTACGTCAGTACCTGAGATTTTTACGATACCTTCCGTAGCTCTGTAAAATCCCGGAATAAGAGAGGCTGCTGTAGATTTACCGCTGCCAGTACCGCCGATGATACCAAGCATTTCACCCTTTTTCAAAACAAAGTCAAGTCCTCTTACAGAACTATCTCCTGCATCATTGTACGTGAAAGATACATTGCTGAATTCTATGATATTCTCACAGCTTCCGTCCGGAATTCCTGTACCTGTGCTTTCAGGTTCAAGGTCAAATACTTCACTTATACGATTTGCAGAAGCAAAAGCCTTTGTGAATATGACTATGAGATTTGCAAGTACTACAAGTGCAAGGAGTATCTGAGTCATATAATTCGTAAAAGCTGTAAGTTCTCCCTGTGTCAGACTTCCGGCATTTATTCGTCCGCCGCCGAACCACAGAATAGCAACGATACCGAGATTCATTATCATAAAGGCAGCCGGATTTAGTATAGCTGATATTTTGCCGACTGCCACAGAACACTCGGTGATATCATTGACAGCCTGCTTAAATTCGTCAATTTCCTCCTGCTGACGTGAAAAGGCACGTATAACTCTCGCTCCTTCAAGGTTTTCACGGGTAAGCATAGAAGCACGGTCAAGCTTTTGCTGTGTTTTTTTGTACATCGGTACAGTACGGCTCATAATAAAGAATATTATCCCTGATATCAGCGGAGCAGCTATAAAAAGTACCAGTGACAGTTTCAGGTCTATCGTAACCGCCATTACAGCTGCACCTATAACAAGAAAAGGAGCTCGTACAGCAAGACGTATGAACATATTCACGCCGTTCTGAACGGTATTTGAATCATTTGTAAGCCTGTTTACAAGTGATGAAGTACCTATCTTGTCGATGCTTGTATACGACAGGGAGTTGATATGCTTATATAAAGCCTGACGGAGTTCAGTACCGAAGCCATACGCACACTTTGCTGCAAGGAATTGGCAGGTGAGAGCGAAACAAAGTCCGCACATACCAAGAAGTACGATCACTCCGGACATTTTCCATACATAAGCATTGTCAGCGTTGGCTATGCCATTGTCGATTATCTCAGCCATAACAAGAGGGACAATAAGTTCAAATATAGCCTCCAGCAGTTTGAAAAGCGGACCGAATATCAGTTCTTTTTTATAATTCTTCAGAAATCTTAACAGTTTTTTCATTATTACCTCGCTATCTATAAAAAAGCATAAGCGGACTTTCGCAGTCCGCTTACAATAATATAAACATTTTACTTAAAAATCAGAGAACGACATCGTTTTCTTCCAGCAGCTTTCTTGCCGAAACAACAGAATCTATTCCGTCAGGGTTCTTTATAGGCGCAAACTCCTTATTTCTGACAACCTCATATGGTATACAGGTATCATGCATATGAACCATATCAAGCACAAGAGTCTCGAACTTGTGACCGTTAGGCTTGTCCGGTTTTATGAAATTACCGTTTTCGTCCATATAAGGTATCTTTTTGTCCACAACATGAACAGGCATAGCAAGGCTGCCTATTTCTTCAAGTTTTGACAAGCTGAAAAGATAATTCAGTATAACACCGTACTTATAAGCAAGTTCGCCGTCATCAGTACGAAGAGTTATCATTTCATCAGTCATTTCGTAATACTCAACTATAGAAGGCATACCATCCTCGAGGCAGAGTACACCAACACGTTCTTCAGGATCAGCCTTAGCAACGACCTTGCCTCCGGACTGTGAACCCGAATTAATAACAGCGCCAATAAAGCAAGGATCGGCTATCTGCTGGAGAACGTTGTCAACTGCAAATACATTTATCCACTCAACGCCATAGGTTTTTAGTTCAGACATAAGACCTGCTCTTTCGAGTGATGTATACCAGCCGCCGTTACCGTTAGGAGAAGAAGATATCTTTGACTTGCTCTCCATAAATATTTTGCCGCTGAAATCAACAGACGGAGCCATTTCCTGTATGAAGAAGTGGACATAATCGCTGTTGTAACCGAAGAAATTCTTCTCTTTAAAGAAATTCACGGTATCCTCATTGTTTTTTTCGCTTGTCATAACACACAGGTGTATCCATGTATCAGCTTCATGTACAACCTTCATAAGATTGTTGATAAGGCACTCAAATATAAACAGTTCTTTTGTAATACCGATGTTGTACATACCCTTAGGCTTATCTGAACCAAGACGAGTTCCCTGACCGCCTGCAAGAAGTACGGCTGCAACTTTGTTTGCCTTTATAGCTTCAATGCCGGTATTCCTGTAAATGGCGCTGTTTTTTTCTATGTCAGCAATAGTAACAGCGTCCAGCGGTTCAAATTTACCTCTTTTTGATGATGTATCAGATTTATTTTCAAGATTGTTCAATATAGAGAAATCAATGTTTTCGATCTGAGAGAGAAGGTCAGCACGTTCATTATCATTTAGTTCATCGTAATATCTGAGCAGGTGTTCCTGTTTGTATTCAGACAGGATAGATTTAGCTTCATTATAAGTTATCATAAAAAACTCCTTTTCGGTATGACTTATACCGCCTGCATTTTATATCATTATACCATAAATCTGTCCGATAGTCAATTAATACTTGACATTTTTCTCATATAATATTATAATAGAAAAAGTAAGTTTTTAATCAGGAGATAAAAATTATGGAAAATATCAAAATAACTGAACTCTATGACCTTTCACATACTGCTGCCGCTGATTACCTTCGTGGCTTTACATATCCGTGGGAAGCACTCAAAGGCATAAGTGAATTCATCGTCTCTCTCGGCAAAACATTAAGTCCTGACGAGTACGATAATCCGGCTGAAAATGTGTGGGTACACAAGACTGCAAAGGTATTCCCAAGCGCATATCTCGGTGCTCCGTGTATAATCGGAGCAAATACCGAAGTACGTCACTGTGCGTTCATACGTGGAAGTGCTCTTGTAGGTGAAAACTGCGTTGTCGGCAACTCAGTTGAGCTTAAAAATGTAATAATCTTCGATAATGTACAGACTCCGCATTACAATTACGTAGGCGACAGCATCCTTGGTTATAAGTCCCATATGGGCGCAGGTTCTATAACTTCAAATGTAAAGTCTGACAAGACAAATGTAGTTATAAAGTCCGGAGATGAAACTCTTGAGACAGGCATAAAGAAGATAGGCGCAATGCTCGGAGACTATGTTGAAGTCGGCTGCAACAGCGTTCTCAACCCAGGCTCAGTGATAGGCAGAAACTGCAATATCTATCCGACAAGCTGCGTAAGGGGAGTAGTACCTGAGAATAGTATATGGAAAACCGGCGGAATCATCGTAAAAAAGCACAACTAAAATATAAAGATGTTCTATTGTCCCTGGAAATACTGATACTATGCAGTGTTTCTGGGGACTTTCTGTACCTGCACATTTATTACTTATATTTCATATTCTATTTAAGAGAATGTTCAGCGTTCTCAAAGCAGCACATACTCAACAATGAAAGGAATGAGATATTATGCCAAAGGTATTTTTAAGTCCGTCAACGCAGGAATGGAACAAGTATGCATCCGGCGGCAATGAGGAACTTTATATGAACCTGCTGGCTGACAGACTTGAACCGTATATGCGCTCATGCGGTATAAAATTTGTGCGCAACGACCCTGACAGAAATTTTCAGGGAGCAATAGCAGATTCAAACTCATCCTACTATGATGTACACCTTGCGCTTCATTCAAATGCTGCGCCCGACCGCTTANNGACCGTTTATCCGGTCAGCTGAGAGGTATTGATATATATTTTGCACCCAAAAGTTCAAACAGCGAAAAGCTTGCAAATATAATCGCCAACAACCTAAAAAGTATTTATCCTCTGCCTGATAAGGTGAGAGCCGTACCTACGTACACCCTCGGAGAGGTACTGAACACGAAAGCAGTAGCGGTTCTTTGTGAACTTGGCTATCACGATAATCTGTCTGACGAAGCATGGATAAAGGGTAATCTTGAAACTATCGCAAAAAATCTTGCCCGTTCACTATGC
>DEBW01000009.1:13053-16983 GCA_002348905.1 Ruminococcus flavefaciens
ACTATTTCGGCATACCTTTTATACAGCCTTCGGCAGTAAAGTGGGGAACGGTAGTTACTGACGGTTCAGGACTGAATATCCGCAGTTATCCGAGTACATCAGCCGCAATAATAGGTTCTGTGCCTAATGGGGCGAGTGTAACGATAAACGGCACGACTGACGGCTGGTACGTAGTTGACTACAATGGCATCATAGGTTATTCAAGTTCGGACTTTATAGTAATATAACGGAAAAATGCCCTTCACATAAGTGAAGGGCATCACTGTATTATTTCTTGCTGCTTTCATAGCACTCTTCAAGCCATTTTATCATTTCGTCAAAGCCTTCCTGAGTGCGTGGGAACGCCTTTTCCTGCTCTATTTCAGCCTTAGCAGAGCATAATCTGCCATGCCATACAAGAGCTTTCAGTTCATCTCCGGTAAAAACCTTATAGGAGAAATCATCAAGACTTCCTGAGAAATCATTGCCACAGTCAAAATAATAAAATTTTGGTATTTCAAATATACGTGAAACACTTGTTTTGCTTGGCTGCATATCACACCCTCCCTTCAAAGAAGGATATAGCCTGTTCAAGGTCATCGTATACAGCATCTAGAAGGGGAGTTATCTCCTCGTCAGGCGGAGTCATATCCGGTATCATTACAGCATGACATCCGGCAGAATTTGCAGCCTTTATCCCATTCGGAGAATCCTCAAAAGCGGCACACTGTTCAGGCAGCAGACCTAACTCTCTTGCCGCTGTGAGATAAATATCAGGATCAGGCTTGCCGTTTGTTATCATATCACCGCAGATAACAGCATCAAAGTAGTCCAGCGCATTTATCTTTTTAAGGTACATCTCAGCCCTTTCACGGGGAGTTGCAGTAGCAACAGCAAGCTTTACACCATGAGTTTTCAGCCAGTCAAGAAGCTCAAAAAGTCCTTTTTTCAATTCTATGCCGTTATCTCTGATATGAGCGTTGATAAGCTCTGTACGTCTTGCTCTGACATCTTCTGTAGGAAAATCCTGTCCGAAAAAGCTTTTCAGTTTAGGGATAGAATACTTGCGGGCAAGACTTCTTATAGCATAAACGTGCTCATCCTGCATATCATATCCGAAATCAGCAGCAGCCTGCTTCCAGTAACGCAGATAGAGTTTTTCAGTATCTATCATAAGACCGTCCATATCAAAGACAGCACCGGTAATTCTTGTATTATCCATGATCGTCGTCCTCCTTGCGGGGAACAGCTGCTTACCAGTTTATCATCCAGCTGTACATACCCTCGTACTGACGGGCAGAGCTGTTCCATGAGAAGTCGGCTTCCATACCACGAACTACCATTTTATCCCATTCAGGTCTGTGATCGTAGTATACAGACTTTGAGTAGTTGATAGCACTGAGCATTTCATCGCCGTTATAGTTAGCAAATGAGAAGCCTGTACCAGTTCCGTCAAATTCATTGTAAGGCTGTACAGTATCTTTAAGACCGCCTGTTTCACGCACTATTGGAACAGTACCATAACGGAGAGCTATGAGCTGAGTAAGTCCGCATGGTTCAAAGAGTGAAGGCATGAGCATAGTGTCAGCAGCAGCGTAAAGCTTGTGAGCGAGGTCATCTGAATACTTGATGATAGCACATACACGTTCAGGATACTTCCACTGATAGTGCTTGAACATATTCTCGTAGCGCTGCTCGCCGGTACCGATAACGACGAACTGAGTATTCTCGTCACAGATACGGTCAATAGCATAGCTTACGAGGTCAAGACCTTTCTGGTCAGTAAGGCGTGAGATAATAGCTATCATGTACTTATTGCTGTCAACCGGCAGACCAAGTTCAGCCTGAAGCTTTTCTTTATTGATCTTTTTGTTTTCAGTCACATTGCGTGATGTATACTCAGCGTATATCTTTTTATCGTTTGAAGGATCGTATACCTTATAGTCAATACCATTCACGATACCTCTGAGAGAAGCAGAACGTGCTCTGAGGAGACCGTCAAGCTGTTCGCCAAAGAACGGGAATTTTATTTCCTCTGCATAAGTCTCGGAAACAGTGGTAATATAATCAGAGTAGACAAGACCGCCTTTGAGCATATTTGCTCCCTTATGGAATTCAAGCTTGTCAGAAGTGAACATATAGTCCGGAAGAGCAGTATTATACTTGAATGTATCAATATCGTACACACCCTGGAATTTGAGGTTGTGTATGGTCATTATAGTCTTTGTTGAGCTGTAGAACGGATTCGTAGCAAACGCAGAGTGCATGAACACTGGTATAAGTGCAGACTGCCAGTCATGACAGTGGATTATATCAGGACGGAAACCGATTACCGGCAGGATAGCAAGTACAGCCTTACAGAAGAAAGTAAAGCGCTCGATATCCCATTTTATATCAGATGTATAAGGATAATCGCATTTAAAGTAGTATTCATTATCAACAAAATAGAACTTTATGCCATTGTATTCATACTCCATTATACCTACGTGTACGCCGTCAGTACGCATACCGTAATCCATATAGAAATGTGTTACGTATTTGAAATTGTCTCTGTATTTTGCGGGAATACAAGTGTAATAGGGCAGGATGACTCTTACGTCAAACTCATTCTTATTGATATACTGTGGAAGAGCACCTACAACGTCTGCAAGACCGCCTGTCTTGACAAACGGAACACATTCCGAGGCAGCAAATAAAATATTATTCATGCTGTCAACTCCTAACTTCATTTATTTCTGCAACAAATTTGCAGCTTTACATGATATATTATACACCAAACGAAGAAATTAGTCAATAGAAAATATAAAAGTTGAACAAACAATTTTACAGAGTGTAGTTTTGCTCATTAAAGCAGTTAAACAGGCTGTAAACATGAGTTCTAAAAAATTTTCTAAAACCCCTTTTCAAATCATAACATATGTGTTATAATATAGGAAAATGATTTATTTCGTGAAGACAATTTTTTGTAATGGAGAAGGAAATTTATGGATAACATTTCATTTATGAAGGCTAAACAGGCTGCCCTTGAAAAGTATTTCAGCCGCATGAACGACAGACAGCGTGAAGCTGTATTTACAGTAAACGGCCCTGTTCTTGTGCTTGCAGGTGCAGGCAGCGGAAAAACTACGGTCATAGTAAACCGTATTGCTAACATGATAAACTTCGGCAACGCTTACTATGACGACAGCTCCGAAGGAAATGATATGGATGCTTCCTTCCTCAAGGCTTATGCTGAGGGCAGAGAAGATGATTTTGACACTCTCAGGGAGATAGTTGCTTCAAATCCTGTAAAACCGTGGAATATTCTTGCCATAACCTTTACAAACAAGGCTGCCGGCGAACTTAAAGAGCGTCTTACCGCTATGCTCGGCGAGGATGCTATGAATATCCACGCTTCTACATTCCATTCTGCCTGTGTACGCATACTCAGAAGTGAGATAGCTGCTCTTGGATATGGAAACGGATTCACTATCTATGATTCAGACGACAGCCAGCGTATGATAAAAAATGTCATGACTGAGCTTGATGTGTCTGAGAAGCAGTTTGCTCCGAAGGCTGTTCTCGCCGAAATAAGCTCCGCAAAAGATAAGATGATAACTCCGGAAATGCTTCTCGAAGAAGCAGGTATGGACTACCGCAAAAAGACTGTTGCAAAGCTCTATAAGCTTTATGACCAGCGCTTACAGGCTGCAAATGCTCTCGATTTTGACGATATTCTCTTCAAGACCGTTGAGCTTTTTCAGAAATTTCCGGAAGTTCTCGAAAAATACCGCACAAGATACAAGTACATCATGGTCGATGAGTATCAGGATACGAACATGCCGCAGTACCGCGCGGTCATGCAACTTGCTACAGGCAACGGCAACATCTGCGTCGTAGGTGACGACGACCAGTCAATCTATTCTTTCAGAGGCGCAGACGTAAGACTCATCCTTAAATTCGAGAAGGATT
>DEBW01000094.1 GCA_002348905.1 Ruminococcus flavefaciens
GGCTTTGCAAGAGCTTGTCTCAACTACGGTCTTGACCTCAAGCAGGACGTATGGTTCGCTTCAAAGGATACAATTTCAAAGAAGTATGACCACCGTTTCAAGGATATTTTCCAGGAAGTATTCGATGCAGAATACAAGGAAAAGTTTGAAGCAGCAGGAATCGAATACTTCTACACACTCATCGACGACGCTGTTGCACGTGTAATCCGTTCAAACGGCGGCTACATCTGGGCTTGCAAGAACTATGACGGCGATGTAATGTCAGACATGGTATCTACAGCTTACGGCAGCCTTGCTATGATGACTTCTGTACTTGTATCACCAGACGGCATCTATGAGTACGAAGCTGCACACGGCACAGTTCAGCGCCACTACTACAAGTACCTCAAGGGTGAGGAGACATCCACAAACTCTGTTGCAACTATATTTGCATGGAGCGGCGCTCTCCGCAAGAGAGGTGAGCTTGACGGAACTCCTGAGCTTTGCGAGTTTGCTGACAAGCTTGAAAAGGCTACTATCCAGACTATCGAAGAGGGTGTTATGACTGGTGACCTCTACCTCATCTCAAAGCTTGAAAACAAGAAGAAGGTAGATTCAAAGACTTTCCTCGATGAGATTAAGGTAAGACTTGACAAACTTATGTGATTAAGCGGTGTATCCGCATAGATAGTGAGGCATAACAGAAATGTCAAAAAACGTAATATCAAATTCCGTTATTAGACGACTGCCACGTTATTACCGTTTTTTAGGCGACCTTGAATCAAACGGCTACGTCCGTATATCTTCAAGAGAACTTGCCGAGAAAATGGGACTTACAGCATCGCAGATTCGTCAGGATTTCAATTGCTTCGGTGAGTTCGGACAGCAGGGGTATGGTTATAATGTTACCGGACTCAAAGGAGAAATAGGCAAGATACTTGGACTTGACAAGAAAACTCCGATGATCCTTCTCGGAGCAGGAAACCTTGGCAGAGCTTTGGCTGCTCATATCGACTTCCGCAACAGAGGCTTCGACCTTATCGGCATATTCGACGCAAATCATAATATCGTCGGCAGCAAGATAGGTGAGCTTACAGTTATGGACGTATCAGAGATCGAGAGCTTCTGCACAGTAAATAAGCCCATTGCTGCTATACTCTGCATACCTCGTGAAGAGGCTGAAAAAGAGGCGGAAAAACTTATCAGCTACGGTATACGGGCTTTCTGGAACTTCACTCACTTCGATCTGCGTGTCGGACACAAGGATGTATCTGTTGAGAATGTACACCTTGGCGACAGTCTCACAACGCTTTCTTACGCTGTGAATACTGCCGTTTACAATGACAGCAGCGAGGATGAATGAGAAAATAATACTTATGAGCTGACTTAATGACAGCTTAAAACAGATCGAGTGCAGGGGATCACCCTGCACTCTGTATTTGCTTAATATGCTGACAGAGAAAATATAATGTGATTTTTTTGTCAATCTCTTATAGCTTTTATATATTAACAGGCATAATTGTATTCTATATAAATATGTGCAAAAATATGAACAGACAAAGATAAAATTTGGCTTCGCAAGTTATTTTGTTATAAAATAATCGTTGTTATTTGTAGTACATACTGATAACAGGGTATTTTGCAGCGAAAATATCAACGAAAGCCTATTACTTTGTTACTGGTATATATGCATAATTTACATAGAGTAATATACTGTGAAGTATATCCTGAAACATATATGGCTATACTGCATTAGTACAGTAAATACGAATTGTTAATAATATATCAATATCCGAATATCTTTATTCTGAATCAGCATTTGAAAATATTCCGATTTGCTGATATACTTATTATTAGAATATTTCTATTCTCAGAATATTGCCGGAGATGTATGCGTCTCCGCAAAATATAAAATGGAGAGGTTTTAAACTATGGAATATCGTATCGAACATGACTCTATGGGCGAGGTAAAAGTACCTGCTGATAAGTACTGGGCTGCTCAGACCGAGAGAAGCCACGAAAACTTCCTTATCGGCGTAGGCATCGAGACTATGCCTCGTGAGATCACTCACGCTTTCGGTATCCTCAAAAAGGCTGCTGCTATCGCTAACCACGCTGTAAAGCCTGAGAAAATGACCGATGAAAAGCTCGCTGCTATCTCACAGGCTTGCGACGAAGTTATCAGCGGTTCTCTCAACGAACATTTCCCACTCGTTGTATGGCAGACCGGAAGCGGTACTCAGTCAAACATGAACGCAAATGAGGTCATCGCTAACAGAGGAAACGAGATCGCTGGTTCAAAGCTTCTCCACCCTAATGACGATATCAACATGAGCCAGTCTTCAAACGACTGTTATCCGACCGCCATGCGCATTGCCGCCGTTCTTTCCCTCGAACGAAATCTNNATCAACATGAGCCAGTCTTCAAATGATACATTCCCGACTGCTATGCATATCGCTGCTGTTATCGCTCTTGAAGACAAGGTAATACCTGCTGTTGATACCCTCATTGAGACCTTCAAGCGCCTCGAAGCTGAGAACGAAGGCATCGTAAAGAGCGG
>DEBW01000190.1:0-8321 GCA_002348905.1 Ruminococcus flavefaciens
AGGTTTACCTGATCCTGCTCATAGTTAGGCTCGTTAGTGAACTCAACAAAGCCGTATACTGAGAGCTTTCTCTCCTTATCAGAATCATTTGTTACCTTAGCTCTCCATACCTCGTATGTCTTGCCGTAAGGTACATAGTACGTTACCTCAGACTTGATACCGGTATACTCAGCGGAGATAACGGTATAAGCAGTACCGTGGCGGCACTCGCTCTTGTATTTATCGAGAGGCTTGCCTACAGGCTGCCATGAAGCTGACCAGTAATCGGCTGTATCATTATCACGGATATAGATATAACGTCCCGGAAGATCCATTTCAGAATTGAAGCGGAAACGTGAGATACGTCCGTTTGCACCGGACTTTACAAAGCTGTAGCCTGCTGCATTGTTGGATATCATAGCGCCGTACTCAGGATCGCCGAGATAGTTAGCCCACGGTGCAGGAGTAGCGGGGTCAGTGATAACATATTCCTTGTTTGCAAGGTCAAAATAGCCGTATTTCATACTTTTTAACTCCTAACTCATATATTGAAGCCGCAGCTTCATAATGTGATATAATATTATAACACTTTTTTGTATTGTTTGCAAGGGTTTTTTCTAATTTTTCAAATACTGCTGTACAATCAGGATAACTCCTCAATGTTACGCAAAAGTTCGCTGTAATATTTGACTTTATCGTGATAATATGATATAATTACATTGATATTGATATGTACGTTATCCACATAAGAACAAGGCGGTGATGGAATGGAATTTATACTGGCGCTGCTGATAATAATCGTTATATGCAAGATATTCGGCGTAAGCAACGAGATGCTGGTATTCGCCGGACTTGTACTTATCGAGCTTACAATAATCGGTATGATGCTTCTTTTCGCTTATTTCTGCATACTTATCCTTTTTACAAAGAGGAAAAGTGCTTCATTCTCACGCATTGACAAAGCTCCGAAAGGAAATTTCAAGGTCGCCTACTACATCGTTGACGATGTGGAATACCCGTGTATTTTCCCAAGCGAAATGATACTCAACGACCAGATGTACCGCAAAGACCGTACCTATCATGTCTTTTTCAGTAAAAAAATGAAGAAAGTCTACGACATATACACCGTCATAACGTGCGTAGTCGGTCTTATTTTCAGTGCATTTGCTGTATATCTTACCCTGCAGATAGTTTCACTTATATCAGTTTATTGAAGCAGAACCCAAAAGAGGACGTTTTCTCCTCTTATACAGATCACTATACCGACATTAAATAATTTTTCAAGGAGGACAAAATGGAAGAGCTGACCTGCGGCGAAAACAAAGTTCATCAGGATGTTATCGACAAGGTTTTAAAATCAATGCCGGATGAATCAAAATTGTATGAAGCTGCCGAACTTCTTAAAGTATTCGGCGATCCTACAAGGCTTCGCATCATCTCCGTACTCAGCCGAAGCGAGATGTGTGTCTGTGATATAGCTTCTCTGCTCAGCATGACGCAGTCAGCTATCTCCCACCAGTTAAGAGTTCTTAAACAGGCAAGGCTCGTAAATGCAAGGCGTGACGGAAAAACTATATATTATTCCCTTTGCGACGACCATGTTCAGAAGATATTCTGCTTCGCTATGGAACACGTTATGGAATGATCCGGCAATGCAACTGTTTACACATTATTAACACTTACACGGCAAAAAAGCAACACAATCACAGCTATATTATGTTAGAATGAGATGAAGGCAATTTTGGGAGGTGAGCAAGTGAGCGCAGACAAAGCGAATGATCTCTCTATTATAAACGTCATCGACCAGTTCAATTACTCAACACAAAACGACGCTTATAATGAAAAATTCAAAAAATGGCGCAGAAATAAAGATAACCCATATACTTTCAGCTTTGAAGCAAATAAGAATGAAAAAGTCTTTGTTGATACAAAAGGTTTCGTTGACAGTTCAGCCAAAGACGTAGAAAAAGATGTTCTCAGCAGGATATTCTCAGCTATCGGAACTGCTGCTCTGCTCTGGATGATAGCCGAAAATATTATCGGCAGGATAGGTATATACGTCTGCAACCTCTTTGGGATCGACATACATAACAACTTCTTCAGCTCAGCCATTTACGGCGGAAGCAAGGAAATAGTCATTGCTCTTATAGTTATCACATCAATAAAAATAATCATCCCCGGATTATATCTGCATTTTGTTTTCAAACTGCCGGGACGAGTCGAATTTATGTCACGGCTCAACAACAGCACCGCTCTGCTGGGAGCTATTGCTATGGCTCTGATAGTTTGTACGGCTACAAGCCTGCCAAGCGCTTACTCCAACGAATCAAAAGAGATATATGACTATTTCAGCAGTACAGGCACTGACGTATCTGTATGGGATCAATGGGAATTTCTTGTGTATACCATATTTGATATAGTCATAGTATCAATACTTACGGAAATGTTATTCCGTGGCGCAATGTTTGCTGTACTCAGGCAGTTCGGCGATCCATTTGCGATAATCGTAACGTCTTTCACTGCCGGTCTGCTTACTATGGATCCTCAGGAAATGCCGGTAGTCATCCTCATATCTATCGTTGCCTCCTACGGAATGATAAGCAGCGGAACTATACTTACCCCTGTCGCTGTAAGCATAGTCTGCAAAATGTACAACCTTACCATACTTATGATAGAAACAGATCCGACCGACAGAATGCCTCTGACACGAAACATTTTCATGATAATCTCCCTTTCAGCAGGCATAATCGGTTTTGCATTCTACTGGATAAGATGTGTCAGAAAAAAGCGTAACGGTATAGCAAGTTATTCTTCCGAACTTCCGACAACTGCACGTATATTCCACTCTGTAAAGACTTTTCCGTATTCAGCCACTGCGCTGATATGCATAGCTATCGCAGCAGTAAGGGCAGCATTATGACGGATATCTACATGAAAAGAGCTGTCGAACTTGCCAAAGAAGCTTACAGCGAAGGCGAAGTCCCAGTGGGAGCTGTGGTAGTAAAAAAATCTACCGGAGAAATAGTCGGCGAAGGCAGAAATATGCGTGAAACTGCAAAAAACGCCCTCGCTCACGCCGAGATAATAGCTATTGACCAGGCTTGCAAAAAGCTTGGCGGATGGAGGCTCCCCGACTGTGCGCTGTATGTTACCCTTGAACCATGTCCGATGTGCTGCGGAGCTATAATTAATTCACGCATAGACAACGTTTATTTCGGCGCTTATGACTACAAAAGCGGTTCGGCTGTATCTGTACAGCGTATGTTTGAGTACCCTTACAACTACAAACCGGAAGTCATAGGCGGTGTTATGGAAGATGAATGTTCCGGTCTGCTGACTGCATTTTTTCAGGATTTGCGTAATAAACTTAAAAATAAGAAAAAATAACGGCGCACATATTCGTGCGCCGTTTATTTTACTTATAATACCATATTGCCTTCGCTATCGTAGCCTGTAATATTCTCAGTAGGATCTGTTTCTGCTTCGTTATACTCAAACTTATCAAGGTCTTCTGCACCGTCAGCATCATATACATGAACCTCACCGTTTGAATAAGTTACTTTCTTGCCGCCGTCAGGAAGTTCTTCTTCCTTTTCTATCTCATCACTGTTATCAGAAATTTTTTCGTTATCATCATTTTTTTCAGCCAATTTAAGAGGGAGCGACTTGCCGTTCTCATCATAGAACACGATATTGTCTATGTACATATTTCCTTCATTCTGAGCGCCCCACCTCATTACAAGGAATATCGCTTCTTCCATATCAGCGTCCCAGCACTGTCCGCTGTCAGCGAGAAGGAATTTGAATGTAGCATGAGCAGCTCCGGACATTTCAAAGTTGTACTCTCCTCCGCTCCATTCGCCGAACTGATACCACTTGTCTCCGGAAACATTAGCTCCGCCGCCGCCGCCTATCCAGCCCGGAGCCTTAACATTTTCTTTGTCATCGTTCACGAAAGCGTCAGAGGTAGCGTCAGCGTAAACGTCAAGCTCTATAGAGCGTACCTTAGCCACATTTTCATGGCTGAGGACCTTTGCTGCATCTATCTTTATCTTCTGTACAGAACCGTCAGCACAGTTTGTACCGCTGTCCTCATACATGAGCATCTTATTTCCCTGAACTTCTGTTACCTTTAAAGTACCTGTTGCAGAATCATCATCGTCACTGACTATTTCAGCGAATGAGAAATTTCCGTCATCGAAAGTTATGGTATTAGGATCAGTTGCCTCGGTAGGTGTCGGAGGAACGAGTTCTTCTTCTGTAGCAGCTTCTGTAGTAGTCTCTGCTGAATCGGAAGTTCCGCCTTTTGAGTCAGAATTGCTTTCGGATGAACTGCTATTTCCTGAACAGCCTGTGAGAACTGCTGCAAGTGTGAGGGACATTGCAGCTGCAACTATTCTTTTATACTCCATATTCATACTCCTTTACTTTTATATAAGTATATAAATAAATGCCCTCCGTTTCTGACAGAAGGCATTTATATTTTAAGTTAATGAAGATATTATCAGCTATTCTTCTTTCTTAACGTTACCGCTGCCGCTGCTGCAACTCCAAGAAGTGCAACCGCTGCTGCCGCACCTGCATCACCTGTTTTAGCAGAAGCTTCTGTACCAGCCTTCGTAGTTGTACTGTCGCCCTTCTTGGTGGTGGTAGTTGTGGTAGTGGTCGTAGTAGTTGTTGTAGTAGTTGTTGCTCTTGTGGTTGTTGTAGTTGTTCTTGTAGTAGTTGTTGTAGCTCTTGTTGTTGTTACGTTGNNAACTTCAGGAGCAGTTTCTATAGGCACCTTAAAATCTGTAAGAGTTGTTGTCTGTGCCGTTGTGGTAGTAGTTGTAGTCTCTTCTGTAGTAGTTGTTGTAGTTTCAGCAGTTTCGCCGTCACCGGGGAATACGCCCTTTACGGTGAATTTTACTGTAACATTCTCATTTGCGGTAAAATCAGGAGCGATATCCTTTATGCCGTTAACGTCGTAGATATTCAGTCTGAATATATTTCCGCCTTCGCCAGTGAAAGCAACTGCGCCCTCTGACTGTTTATATTCTATAGCCTGTCCGTCAACAGCTATCTCGTCAACAGTGATATTGACTTTGCCGTTTTCGATGCCGTTTTTGCCTTCCTCGTCCTTGTAGTCGTCAACGTTTATATCAGAATCAAGGTAGAGTGAGAGGTTATCAGCATTAGCAGTACCAGCGCCGTTGAGGGATATAGTGTATGTGCCGTTTTCCTTAACTTCAAGGGCAACTCTGTTATCGTCATTGAAATTATTTTCACCGAACTGACCGCCGAGATAGAAATGACGCATTTCCGGAAGTTCTTCAGCGAGTGCCGATATGCTCATTGCAGTGAAAGCACCTGCTGAAACTGCGGCAGCAGCCATTGCGGCGAAAAACTTATTAATCTTCATAAATAATGATTCTCCTTACTTACGTGCGTATAAGCGAGAAAGATTAGAAGTTCCGCACATTCATTTATTGTGTGTATTGCTGAAACTAAAAAAGCCAGTCCAACAATGTTAAAATCATTTTAGCATAAAAGCCACAAGTTGTAAATAGGCGGTATGCACAATTTTTGTTGAAAGTTATATTATAATACGCCGAACTTAATAAAATGTTATTTTTTATTTCAGATGCTTTTAACATGGCTTTCACAGTAATATCATAAAGTGAAAGATTTATGATATTTCATGCATATTCTGAGTTCTCAGTTCTAAGCTCTGTTATCTGAATTTCCGGCATTTCCGATGATGCCGACAACTTCCTTCATCATGTCAAAAGGCAGCTTTTTAGGATTAATTTTTACCGATACATAGGATTTTCCCGAACCGTTAAACGTTATCTTGCCCTTATACGCCATCGAAAGTGCGGTTATCTGATCTATTGTAAGATACTCCGTATAGAAGTACATACTTGCGTTTTTCTGCGATATCTCAGTAATTCCAAGATGTGCAGCCTTATTTCTGAGGAGCGATACTTCAATAAGTCCGAGGACTGACTTAGGCGGTTCGCCGTAGCGGTCGATAAGTTCATCAACGAGGTCGAATTTGTCGTTATCCTCGGTAACGGTCATTATCTTGCGGTAGAGGTCGATACGCTGATTAAGGCTTGAAATGTACTTTTCAGGGATATGAGCGTCGATCTGTATATCAACGAGACACTCCGGAACTTTCTCCGGCTTTTCGCCTTTTTCCTCTGCAATAGCCTCCGAGAGGAGCTGCAAATACATATCATAGCCGACAGCCTCCATATGTCCATGCTGACTTCCGCCGAGAATACTGCCTGCTCCACGTATCTCAAGGTCACGGAGAGCAATGCGGAATCCGCTTCCGAACTGGGTAAACTCCTTCATTGCGTTGAGACGCTTTGTAGCTATCTCAGTGAGGACTTTGTCTCTGCGGTAGGTGAAATATGCGTAGCCACGGCGGTTTGAACGTCCTACTCTGCCACGGAGCTGATAGAGCTGTGAAAGTCCGAAGCGGTCGGAATCCTCTATTATAAGGGTATTCACGTTTGGTACGTCAACGCCTGTTTCAATGATAGTGGTGCATACAAGTATGTCTATCTCATGTTCAACGAGCTGTTCCCATATGTCGGACATTTCCTCCTCGCTCATCTGTCCGTGAGCGTAGGCTATACGTGCATCCGGCAGAAACTCCTGCAAACGTGCCGCACAAGCCTGTATAGTCTCAACACGGTTGTGGATGTAGTATACCTGACCTCCACGGCGAAGCTCACGTACTATCGCCTGAACGAGAGTACCTATATTGTACTCGATAACATAGGTCTGAACAGGGTATCTGTCCTGCGGAGGCTCTTCAAGCACTGACATATCACGTATACCGCTCATTGCCATATTAAGTGTACGTGGTATAGGAGTAGCCGACAGCATGAGCACATCAACTCCGGTAAAGCTCTCCTTGAATTTTTCCTTGTGAGCAACTCCGAAACGCTGTTCCTCGTCGATTATGGCAAGACCTAAGTCCTTGAACACCACGCTTTTCTGGATTATCTTGTGAGTACCGATAAGGAGGTCAATTTTGCCCTGTTTGAGTTTCTTTATTATCTCCGCCTGCTGTTTAGGACTTCTGAAACGGCTGAGAAGCTCAACATTCACAGGGAAATGCTCAAAGCGGCGCATAGCGGTCTGATAATGCTGATACGCAAGCACTGTTGTAGGTGCAAGGAGAGCGCACTGCTTACCCGAAAGCACACATTTCATCGCCGCACGTAATGCAACTTCTGTCTTGCCGAATCCAACGTCGCCGCAGAGAAGTCTCTCCATAGGACGTATACGCTCCATATCGGCTTTTATCTCAGATATTGCATTGAGCTGGTCGTCAGTCTCGACGTAAGGGAAACGCTCCTCGAAATCACGCTGTATCTCGTCATCGGGATAGAAAGCGAATCCCTCGCTCTTTTCACGCTTTGCATAGAGTGCGATAAGCTCATGAGCCATGTCCTTTACTGCACGTTTTACGTTATTGCGTGTTTTCTGCCACTCGCCGGAACTTAGCTTATTCAGCTTAACTCCGCTGTCGTCTCTCGGTCCGATGTACTTTGACACCATATCGAGCTGTGTCACAGGGATATAGAGTTTGTCTGTACCGGCGTACTGTATTGTTATGTAGTCCTTGGTAACGCCGTCGAATTCAAGCTTGCGTATGCCTATAAAGCGTCCGATACCGTGACTGCTGTGTACAACAAGATCGCCTTCGGTGATATCAGCAAGGCTGCGTATCTCCTCGGCTTTGTTCTTTTTCTTGACCTTTTTCTTGCGGACGGTATCCATTGAGCGTCCCTGAGTTATAAGTACGGTCTTATTCTCAGGGTACTCGAAACCGCTGCTGAGACTGCCCGACATAAGGCAAACTCTGCCTGCAAGCGGTGTAACACTGTCCGAAGCTATATCGCATGGGATATCATTTTCTTCTAAATCCTGCTGGATTATCGGCAGAGTCTTTTCGCTTCCGGCACATAAAATTATACGGTAATTCCTTGATTTATACTCTTTTATGTCCTCAACGAGCTGTTTAAGTTCTCCACCCCATGAAGCAGTCTGCAATGCTTCAAAGCTGACAAGTCTGCGGAATTCAACACGTTCTCCGCCCTGTAGGAAGTTGCTGAGGTAGAGACAGTTCTTCTTTTCGGCGATATGCTGTATTTTCACGTACTCGATGCAGTGACCGTCAAGCCCCTTGCAGAGCTGACCGTCCTCCATGAGTATCTTGACATCCTCATTATAGCGTGAGGTTATGCCGTTTGCAGCATCAAGTATATTTGAGCTGTCGCTGAAAATAACAGTGCCGTCAATGTAGTCGAAAACAGTTGAAGGCTCGCCGTAAACGAGAG
>DEBW01000190.1:8334-12380 GCA_002348905.1 Ruminococcus flavefaciens
GAGAGGATAATACTTCATTCCGTGCGGAAGTATCTCCCCTGCTCTAAACCTTCTTACATCAGCGCCGAGGTGTTCACGTACAAGCTCCATACGCTTGCCACGTACTTTTTTGCAAAGCTCCTCTATCTTGTCAGCAAGCTCATTTCCGTCGTAGAGTATCTCTCCGGCAGGCGATATCTCAGCCTTTTCAAGTTTTACTTCTGAACGGCGCTGGGTATCGGTCTCAAACTCAGATATGGATTCAACTTCATCTCCCCAAAGCTCGATACGCAGAGGTTTGTCAGCCTGAACAGGGAATACGTCTATGATATCTCCTCTTACCGAGAACTGTGAAGCTCCCTCGACCTTTTCACAGCGCTGATAACCGCTTCTTGTAAGGTCAGCGCAGAGTTTGTCACGGTCAACAGTACCGCCTGAGGGTATCTCTATACCGGCTGCAATGAGTACGCCTACCGGAATTACCGGCTGCATAACGGCTTCGATGCTTGCACATACAGTCCTGCATCCGCCCGAAACTGCTCTTGCGAGCGCAGAAACACGCATATACTCATACTCACGGTTTGCGCTGTCCACGGGAGTGAAAACAAGCTCCTTTGACGGGAAAAGCACGGCTGTTTCGCTTCCGGACATCATATTTATATCGTCGCAGAGCTTTTTAGCCTCTGCTTCGCTGCCGGTTATAACAAGGTCAACTCCGCCTGAATTTACGGCGTTTATGAGCTGTGCCCTGTGTATATGCGAAAGCCCCGTCACGGAGACGGGTGAAATGTTCTTATCAATAGCTTCACGCAGGCTCTTAAAGCCGGAAAGCTCAGAAAAAATGTCATTGAATAGCTTCATTCGTGAACTCCATATCTGTGCATGATGTCTGACATCATGAATTGTACTTGTTCATAGCCTCGTCAGTTTTGTCCTGTACCATGAGCTTTATGCACTCACAGGCATTGTCAGCGGCTTCCTTGAGTTTGGCAGCATCGTCCTTGTTGAATTTTCCGAGTACCCATTTTGCAAGGTCGTAATCGGGATGAGGCTTCTTGCCGACACCCATTTTTATACGTGGGAAGTCGTCTCTGCCTGTGAGTTCGATAATACTTCTGATACCGTTATGACCGCCGTGGCTGCCCTTGCGTCTTATGCGGAGTTTACCAGGAGCAAGGGAGATATCATCGTATATAACTATCATATTCGCAGCATCTATCTTATAGAATTCAAGCGCCTGTACCACAGCTTCGCCGCTGTTGTTCATATAAGTCGTAGGCTTTAAAAGAAGGCAGCGTTTGCCCTCGATAGTTACCTCAGCAGTCTTTCCCTTGAAGCGGAGGCGGTCGATATTCTCGCCGAGCTGTTCGGCGAGGGTATCTATGGTAAAGAAGCCTGCATTGTGGCGGCTTCCTTCGTACTCCATGCCGGGATTTCCAAGACCGACTATAACATATTCTATTTTACCTCTTGCGCCTGTCGAACTGGCGGAAATACGGTCGAACAC
Source organism: Ruminococcus flavefaciens (assembly GCA_002348905.1). Taxonomy (GTDB): domain Bacteria; phylum Bacillota; class Clostridia; order Oscillospirales; family Ruminococcaceae; genus Ruminococcus; species Ruminococcus flavefaciens_O. The sequence goes on from DEBW01000190.1 coordinate 9,821, forward strand.
ATCAAAAATACTCATTAAAAAAGCTCCTTACATCTATAGTGCAATAAAGATTATACCACAATCGAAAAAAATAATCAAGGGCTGGTAAAAAGTGCTCAGAATCCAGAACGCAGAACTCAGCATATACTATTCCACGAAAAATGAAAAGACGCCCTTCACTGACACCCTCTCAATCGTCAGTGAAGAACGTCTTTCATGAGCCGTATACACGCACCCTCTATACGTGTAAACAGCAGCGGCGGGTACGAACCGATGTACCATATAGCCGTTTGTTTTGTTCTGATCCGTAGAAAACATTTTAAATAACTGAAGCTGAATTTAGGCGATTAAACATATTATAGGCATTAATGTTTAATAAACAGCTTGCGTGTTTGGATGTTTGCATAAACTTAGTAGTAAGAGTACATCCGGCGGAGTTTGAAACCGGAAAACAAATTCGGACTATATTTGCCGTTGATCACAGGACACAATAAATTAATCAAAAGTTATTGTGTTACGGAGCGAACTGCGGTTTTAAGCCGTTTATCGCATCCGACAATTGTATTATAAAATAAACCGGGCAGATAATCAACTAATAATATTGCCTATTTTTAGCACTATATTGCCGTATAAATCCGCAACATATTTTATTAACTATTTATTAATTATTATTATGATATTACTTATACAAATATAATTAATATTGCGTAAGATGAACTTATCGTGTATAAATTAAAAAATATTTCGTATATGGATTTTTACGCAGATACGCCGTATTCTCACAATTGATATTCAGACTATCAATCATCAAACTTTTTAACGTTTATCAAAATACTAAATTGACTGTTTCTTAGCCGACATTTAATTAAATCTAATACCCATTATCTGCGTTATTATTTTTTTGAAATTTTTGTGAACTCAACTCAAAAAAATATTGCAGCGGACGATACCATCCACTGCAATATTATTCAAATTATTCCTTCTGATGCTTCTCTGATACACTGTTCGTAGTAATCCTCTGTCCACGGATGAGCAAATTTGCTGAAAAGCTTCATTGCGCCGTGAGCGTTGGATACAGCATTGTATACTCCGCCTTCACTTCCGGACTTTGAACAGATGTATATGCCGGTAATAAGTATCTCCAGCAGTTTCACATCATTCTTTCCCTTTGGTTTGTAGCCGAAACCCGTAAGGAGCTTGAAGCCCTGAGTATAATGTTTTGCTGAACAGTCAGCAAGTGCAAGAGCGATATAAAGGTCGGCAAGTCTGTCCATATTAACTTTTTCGGAGTATTTCTGCATAAAGCTGATATTCTCCGTGCGGAAGTCCTCGGCATCACGCCAGTGTCCCTGTTTGCTCTTATTTTTAAGAGCCTCTATGCAGTAAGAAAACTTATCATCCGCACAGAGTTTCTTATCACTGAGCATTCCGAGGTAATACTCGGCATTGCCGTAATCATGAGCCTTATCGAAAAGACGTATCGTTTGCAGTATATCCTCCACAAGCGGTTTTTTCCTGTCATTGACGAATGCGTCTGCGTATTCCTCCGCAAAGCTGCGGCTGTAGCCGTTCTCGCAAAATTCATCGTAAAGCTCCTGATACCTTTTAGTGTCGGCATTTCCGCCGGCACGGAGAGCCTTAGCAAAGACTCCCTTTTTTTCTTCACGTTCCTTTGGTGACAACATTCAACACACCCCCTATCATACAGCGCCGTCCCACAAGCGCTGAGATACATATATCTGCGTATGCAAATACTTAAATTATTCTCTTTCAGATAATTTTAGCATAAAACACCAACATAGTCAATGACCATTTGGCACGACCTCTAAAAACCGGTGAATTGCACAAAAAAATAGCTAATTTTTTTCCAAATTTAAATTTTGAACTTTTATTTTTTTAAGCCTATTTAAAGGTTTTATGTTATAATAGAGTATGGGCGATATTAAATGCAAACGGAACTTTCTGAACGCAGATCTATCATTGCTCAAACTTACTCTTGGGGGAATTTTTATGAAACTTTTAGTTGTTGAAGATGAAGTTCAGCTCGCCGATGCTCTCAGCGAGATACTCAAACGAAATATGTACTCCGTTGACACGGTATACGACGGTATAGAAGGACTTGACAACGCTCTCACAGGCGTTTATGACTGCATCCTGCTCGACATCATGCTTCCCGGAATGGACGGCATGGAAGTTCTTCGCAATCTCAGAGCTGAAAAAATAAACACTCCCGTTCTCCTGCTGACCGCAAGGAGCGAGATAGACGATAAAATAAACGGTCTTGACTGCGGTGCTGACGACTACCTTACCAAACCTTTCGTTACCGGCGAACTTCTGGCAAGAGTACGTGCCCTCACACGCCGCAAGGGTGAAATAGTCGATTCAAACAAGGTCGATTTCAACGGCGTGGAGCTTCACAAAAACACCTGCTCCATAAGCTGCGGAGCTAACGATGTAAAACTAAGTCTTAAAGAGTATCAGATAATGGAGCTTCTCATGGCAAATCCAAGACAGATACTCCCGAAAGAACGCATAATAGAGAAAATATGGGGATATGACAGCAATGCTGAATACAATAATG
>DEBW01000190.1:12575-15735 GCA_002348905.1 Ruminococcus flavefaciens
ATAAACATTATCCTCGATACGGTCATGGAACGCCAGACAAAAGAAGTCCTGCAAGAAGTAGCTTCAAGCGTTGAGTACGACCAGAATATATCCGACTTCACCATACTTCGTCCATACGGCGATGAATGGGAAAAATTCGGGTATTTTGACTATAATGAGCCTCCGCCGAAACCGCCGGAGACTGCTCCCGTGACTACCTCTGCCACAACCACAGCAGCAACAACATCTTCCGCAGCATCAGCATCTTCTTCACAGACTACGACCGCCACAATTTCAAGCACCGAAACTGAAAGTGTTCAGACTCAGCCTGTCGAAACTCATATCAATGAGAATGTGACAGAAGCACCGGAAGTTCCGGCTGAACAGCCTGTTGAAACTGAGCCTGCTGCTCCTGCAATTGTCGAAACTCCGGCAACTCAGCAGCCAACCGAAAATCAGGACGATGATGATGATGACGATGACGACGATGATGATGACAAGAAAAAGAAGAAACAGCAGCAGTGGACTTCTCCGCAGCCGCCATTCTTTCCTCCGCAGCCTTTCGTTCCTCAGGAGCCTTTCCAGCCATATAATCCTTGGGAAAACGGTTGGGGAAACGGCTGGGGAAAAGACAAGGATGATAAAGATAAGGATAAAGACGACGATAAGGACCAAAATAACGGTCAGTGGAATCCGTGGTTTCCCGGCTTTGCACCTATGGCTAATTTAATGGAAGCTCCGGTACTCGAAGGCTACACCATAATCAACAGTTCAGCTCAGGAAACAACAGCCTCAGACAGCACTTCTTCCGCTGAGAAAACTACCGAAAAATCTCCTGTTCCGCCTGATATGCCACGCAAAAATGACAGAGAAGCTGTGCCACGTTCTCTTGGTTCTATAAATTTCTTCCTAATCATGGCTGACAAGAACGGAAAATTCCTCGCCATGAAGAACAACGACAATATGACCGAGGAAGTCGCTCAGGAATATATCACTCAGATACTCAGTCAGGGTTCTGATATCGGCATGGCTAATAATTACCAGTTCTGCACAGCTCCGAAAGCTAACGGCACTCTGCTGGTATTCACTGACAAGACCGCTGAAATGAATATGATGAAAAAGCTGAAACGTATCACGCTTTTAGTCGGCTCTATCAGCATAATTGCTCTTTCTGCACTTGCATATTTTATCAGCGGACAGATCGTTAAGCCTATAAAGGAAGCATTCAACAAGCAGAAACAGTTCATATCTGACGCAAGCCACGAGCTGAAAACTCCTCTCACGGTAATATCTGCAAATGCAGACGTTTTAGCCGGCGAGATAGGCGAAAACAAGTGGCTGAAATACATTCAGGATCAGACCGAGCGTATGAGCATACTTGTAAATGACCTGCTGAACCTCACCCGCCTTGAAAACAACTCCGCCAACTTCATACAGACTGAGTTTGACCTCAGCAAAGCTATAATCAATACTGCCCTGCCATTTGAGTGTCAGGCATTCGAGACAAACAAGAATTTCGTGCTGAACATTGACGAAGGCATAAGAATTACCGGCAGTGAACAGCATATCAAGCAAATGGCAGCTATTTTCATCGACAACGCTTTGAAATACTCCAAAGACGGCGGTACTGTAAGAGTTTCTCTCACTGTTGAGAACGGCAAGCCGGTATTCTCCGTATACAACACCGGAAAAGGCGTTAAAGACAGCGAAAAGGACAAAATTTTCGAGCGTTTTTACCGCAGCGATGCTTCACGAAACCGTGCTACCGGCGGTTATGGTCTTGGACTTGCTATCGCAAAATCCATCATAGACAAGCACAAATTCAAGATAAACGTCGAAAACGAAGAAGGCAAGAGCATCTGCTTCATCGTGACAATGTAACAAAATGCGGATATCCAATGGGTATCCGCATTTATTTCGGGTAGTATTGATTAAAAATAATTTCAAATTAACATTAACCTATTGATAAATCATATACAAATGATATAATATATGTAACAACTATCGCCTATTATCAGTACTATTAAATATTATACGATCGTGAGGGAGAGCGATGAACAAATATACTAAGGAGCAATATGAAAAAGATGTTGCATTTATAGAAAAAACAGACCGCTTTGTAACAGAGAAAAAAATATACCTGGCTTATTTTGTACCTCTTTGCGGCTGTCTTATCACTCATATAATGTACTTTTTGATATTTTTCAAAACCGGAATAGATGAAATGGCTATATTCAATATTTTCAGCATAATCTTTTATATTGTTACCGTTTCTGTTTTTAAATACGTCAAGGAAAAACTTTACATCATCTATGCAGCTATAGCAGAAATAATAATCCACGCTTCACTTGCAACTATATGTGTCGGCTTAGTTGCTGATTTCGGTATGTTTCTGCTTATGCTCGTGACCATTATATTTCTCATGCCTAACAGGAAGATATCATTCCTCGTTCTTGGAATATGCGTATTATTATACGGTACGCTGAAACTCTTTTACCTTAACCCGGAATATGCAGTTTATGACATTGGCATCTCACTTTCCAAAAAGTTCTACATTATAAACATATTCATAGGCTCATCCGTACTTGTATACGTTTCTGTCATATACACTATGATGAACAATTACAAGGAATGCAAACTCAGAGTTCAGAACGAACAGCTCAGGATAATGGCTTCTACAGATCCTCTGACCAAACTCAGCAACCGCCGTGCGATGCAGAAAAACCTCGCCGAGATATGCAAAAAGAGCAAAACTACCGGAAACAAGTACGTCATAGCCATAGGAGATATCGACAACTTCAAAAAAGTAAACGATACCTATGGTCACGATTTCGGAGACAGTGTATTGTCAACGGTCGCATCTGTGATAGACGAAAATGTACCTGAAAACGGATTTACCGCAAGATGGGGCGGAGAAGAATTTCTTTTTGTCATTCCTGATGCAGATGTCAAGGAAGGCTTCTCATATGCCGAAAAGATAATACACATGATACGTCAGCAGACTTTCTCAAAAGGCGAGACCACTTTCTCTGTTACGATGACTTTCGGGGTGTGTGAAGGTCTGCCGGATGACAACATCGACAACGTGATAAGCAACGCAGACAAGAGACTTTACAAGGGAAAAATGAACGGCAAAAACCACGCCGAATATGCAGACTGAAAAAGGGCGGATATTCCGCCC
>DEBW01000190.1:15824-19569 GCA_002348905.1 Ruminococcus flavefaciens
GACGACCATTGGTCGTCCGCTAATTTTACTGCAAATATTATGTTTATTAACAGACTAAAAGGGCGGATATTCCGCCCTTTTCAATTATTCCTGTTCAGTTTTTTCAGTAATGACACTATAGCGTCCTATGGCAATAAACATACATATGGTTGTTCCCAGCGAAAACGGTGCGGCATAAATCGAACTATAAGATTGAATGGTATTTACAGCGGAAAAATATTCAAGACCGTTAACACCCTGTAATATTTTAATCAAAAAGAGACCTCCATATGTGAACGTCAGAGAAAGTACACTATATACAGCGATCATTATCCAGCTCACGGTCTTTCTTGAATCACCCTTATAAAATAACATGACCATCATAAATGCACCTGCTAACAGTAACATAATGCTGCTCGTTATAATATTAGGCGTGAAGACCATTTTATCAAGTGAAAAAGGAACAATATACTTTTGCAGCAGGCAACAGCAAATGTCTACGAGAATTACTGCCGCTTTAAGTGCAAGACATATTATCATTGGTATTTTTATTTCTTTCATTTTCATATTTATCACCCATTGATTAGTTTATTGATTGCTTCATTGCTTTCCTTCATCAAGCGGAAGTTCAACTTTGCTGAGTTTCCTGTTTATCATTCGTGTACGAGTACCCACAAGCTTTTCAAGGTCTTCATCCACCTGACGTATGTGCTTCTGAGTTTTTTCAAGAGCGTCCGCAAATGTGCCGAACTCTGCCTTTACCGAGCCGAGAACCTCCCATACCTCATTGCTTCGCTTCTGTATGGCAAGTGTACGGAATCCCATTTGCAGAGAATTGAGCATTGCCGCCATTGTTGATGGCCCTGCTATGCTCACGCTGTAGTCACGCTGTAAAGTCTCAACAAGTCCGAGGTTCACAGCTTCGGCGTAAAGTCCCTCGAACGGCAGGAACATGATGCCGAAATTAGTGGTATACGGCGGAGAAACGTACTTACTGCGTATGTCTCCGGCGCATTTTTTTATCACTATTTCGAGATTCTTCTTTGCGGCGGCTACACGTTCCCTGTCGCCGGACTCATAAGCGTCCTGCAAAGCCGCATATGTATCTCCCGGAAACTTTGAATCTATCGGGAGATATATGCTCTTGCCGTCTGCTCCGTTCGGCAGTTTTACCGCAAACTCAACATGGTCACGGCTGTTCGGTATTGTAGGCACTTCTCTGTCGTAGAGTTCGGGAGCAAGTATCTCTTCAAGTATATTTCCAAGCTGTATCTCTCCAAGAATACCTCTTGTTTTAACGTTGGAGAGGACTTTTTTCAGGTCGCCTACGCCGGACGCTATCGACTGCATCTCTCCGAGACTTGTATACACCTTTTCAAGCCGCTCACTTACCAGTTTGAACGACTGCTGGAGCTGTGTTTCAAGCTTTTCATTTACAGTGTTCTGTATGGCATCAAGCTTTTTCTGATTTTCATCCTGTATCGCATCGAGCTGACGTATCATAGTAAGGCGCATCGCTTCGAGTTTCTCATTATTTGAGGACTCCATACTGCGGAAACGGTTTTCAAGGCTCATGAGCTGTCTTTGCTGAGCCTCGGAAGCGGCGTTCTGATTGTCGGTGATGATACGGCTGAAAGCCTGCATACCGCTGTTCATATCACCTCTTATCCCACGCTGAGACTCCTCAAGGCTCTCACGCACGACCTTCTCGATATCCTCGTTATCCTCCGGCGACCACATCTTATAGAGTATCACCAGCAGGAGAAAAATTATGATAAGTCCTATAATTAAAAATACTGTATCCATTACTTCTTGCAGGACTTCATCTTGCGGAGAGTATATCCCTCATTTACTTTAAGCTCGCCACGGTCGATAGCAAGAGCGTAGTCCGGCACATCTCTTGTAACTGTAGTGCCTGCGGCAGTATAAACGCCTTTGCCGAGCCTGATAGGAGCAATAAGGCTTGTATTGCTGCCGACAAAGCTGCAATCTCCGATAACACAGCGGCTCTTTGCAACGCCGTCAAAGTTTACGGTAACTGTGCCTGCTCCGATGTTTACCTTTTTGCCGATGTCGCTGTCACCGATGTATGCAAGGTGAGCTATTGCAGTCTTGTCGCCTATAGTTGAATTCTTGACCTCAACAAAATCGCCTATTCTTGTCTCTGCGCCTATTCTGCTGTCAGGACGGATATGAACGAAAGGTCCTACGTTTGCACCGTCAGCTATCTCTGACTGGTAAGCCTGTGCAGTATCAAATACAACATTTTTGCCGATAATGCAGTCAACAGCCTTTGAATTTGGCCCTATGACACTTCCCTCACCTATGGTTGTCTTACCTCTTAATATAGTACCCGGAAGTATGGATGCTCCCCTGCCTATCTCAACGCTTCTCTCGATGATAACGCCGTCAGTGCAGACAAATTCAACACCGTTGTCGAGGTGCTTTCCGATAACTTCCATACGTGCGTAATTATTGAGTTCGAGAAGGTCGTGACGGTCGTTTGCACCCTTGATGATATTTGCATTGTCAGACTTATAAGCGCCTGCCTTTTTACCCTCTGAAAGTGCTATCCCTACTGTATCTGTAAGATAATACTCGTTCTGAACGTTATCATTTGTAAGTTTGCCGAGAAGTGATATAAGGTCGGCTGTTCTGAACCAGTATGCGCCGGAGTTTACCTCTTTTATCTCACGCTGCTCAGGAGTTGCGTCCTTATGCTCAACAATACCGCTTATGCCATGCTCTGTGCGTATTATCCTGCCGTAGCCTGTAGGATCATCAAGCTCGGCTGTAATAACAGTTACAGCGTTGCCGTTCTGAGTGTGAAGCATAAGAGAATCACGGATAGTCTTTTCATCTATAAAAGGTGCATCTCCGCAGAGTACAAGAGTATTTCCGCTCTCGTCATTCTTTAAGAAAGGTATCGCCTGCTGTACTGCATGACCTGTTCCAAGACGCTCAGCCTGTAATACAGTTGTATATCTTCCTGCAAGATATTCATCTATCATTTCTCCCATGTAGCCTTTTACTACGCATATATCACTGACCTCAGCAGATTCACACGCTGATATTACCCATTCGAGCATAGGCTCACCGAGAACCCTGAAAAGAGGCTTAGGCATTTCAGCTTTCATGCGCTTTCCCTGTCCGCCTGCTAAGATAACTGCTTTGTTCATATTAATTATACCTCCAAAAACATTCATGATTCGTGATCCATAGTATATCAAATATCATGGAACACAAAAATCCTCACTATAGCAATTATTACAAATAATGAAAGCAAATGCAAGTGATTTTTTCCATATTTAGTTCATTTCACGATTTTTTGTGCAAATTGCAGTAAAAATTACTGCAATTTTTTATCTTATTCTATATGGCATTTTTTAGCAATGTATGTTATAATATAACTAAGTCGGAACGGACAGGTTCTCCCTGCCCTATCCGCAAAAGTTTAAAACTGGAGGTATATACCAATGGCAAACAAATATTGTTACCTTTTCTCTGAAGGTAATGCTAACATGAGAGAGCTTCTCGGTGGTAAGGGCGCTAACCTCGCTGAGATGACTAACATCGGTCTCCCTGTTCCTCAGGGCTTCACAATCACAACTGAGGCTTGCACACAGTACTACGAAGACGGCGGTATCTCTGATGAGATCATGGCTGAGATCAACGAGTACATCACTAAGATGGAAGGCATCACAGGCAAGAAGTTCGGCGATAAGGAGAATCCTCTCCTCGTTTCTGTTCGTTCAGGTGCAAGAGC
>DEBW01000196.1 GCA_002348905.1 Ruminococcus flavefaciens
GATTTCCGCATATCCGTATGTCCGCAGACAATGTAGATATTATCAGCTTTCAGATTCTTCAGCATTGTTTCAATCCTCTGAGCAGTGAATATATCATATTCTCCGAAACATCAGGCGGAAGAATGATCTCGATTCCGTTTTTACGGATAACGATGTTTTCCTGTGGGCGGACTTTCGGAACAACAGTTTCAGAATTGGTTGTACCGCTCTCTTGGATTACGCTGAGCGGTACAATTTCCTGAGTTTGCTGTACACTTTGTTTCAGCTTGTCTTTCTTTAATGCCGAGATTCGGGCGTAGAAAGTGTTCAGATTCACTCCGTTTTCAGCACACCATTCCTTGACCGGCATATTACTGCTTTCACATTCTGCGATCTGCTCCTCCCATTTCCTATGCAGCAGCTCCCGTTTTTCTTCTTTTGCAGCCAACATAATCACAGCTCCCTTCGGATATTTTTACTGTGATTATATTTTAGCATCTTTTTCAGTTCTGTGAAAGGGCTGGGTTTGGTTGGCGCTTACCTTTTTTATGCATGGGAAGCGAAAAAAATAACCATCATGTGCAGAGGATAGTAAACATAGAAGAACCATTTGCTGATGCTTTTTTTCAATGGAGAGCTGTCTTTGTTTCTCTGACCGTTGTATAAAGCTATTGGTATCAGAGCGAGGAAAACGCCATAGTTATATGTGAACATTAGGAAGCTGTCAAAGTATTTCAGATACAAATACGGTAAGAGTATCAAAGCTGTAATTGAAAATAAAAGGTACATAATCTTCTTATCATCTGAGAAATAATAGAATACCAATACCCATATCGGGATAAGATAAGACCAGTCTCCGATATTCGCAAATGAAATAGTAATCGCCGTCAGAATTGCTTTAGCAGGCATTGGAAGTTTCTTATTTGTCACGATAAATAACGTCAGAAGTCCGAGTGAAAAAGTGTACATCACATTCATCGAGCGGAAAAATTCAAGTGCATTTTTAGGCAGAGAATGATTATGAAAAATTAAATATAATGGCTGACTTATAACCGCAAATGTTATCATTCTCAGCAGATATTTTTTCCTGTCATGAGTATATTTGAACCCCTCTGCAATGAAAAAACACATGAGCGGAGCTGTTATTCTTCCGAATAATCTCATTATGTAGGATGCTGCACTTTCAGGCGGAACGAATGTATATGCAATGTGGTCTAAGGTCATAGCAGCTATAGCTATGACCTTTAAAAATGTAGCACTGAATTTTCTCATAATTTGAATACTCCGTTAGGAAGTTTATCAGCATTACGATGAATATTTTCCTTGCTGACAAGCTCCTGAACGTAAGTACCAGCCTTGACTTGTTCTGCAATAGAGACAGCACCACCGAGGTCACAAACTTCTTTTTCAAGTTCCTTGACTTCACGTTTGATTTCTTCCAATTCTCTCTCAGCTTGCTCTGCCATTTCTTTTGTCAGATGATAATTGTTGGCATTGATATTCGGATAACGCTTCTGATACAATGCTGCTTGTTCCTTTGAAATTGTACTTGATTCTTTATTTTCAAATAGAACTTCAAAGGCTTCACGCCCCTCAGAAATTCTCTTGACTTTCTTCATTGCTTCATCAAGAGCAGCGTTTTTTTCTTGAAGTTTTTTCTCAGATTTTTCAAAATCTTCCTTCATAGATTGAATACTTACACCTTGATTTATCTTCTTATTCAGCAATAGAAGTTTATCAAGTTCTGCATCATTTGTCCATGAGAACGGCTGCTGTTTAAACTTTTTATGGCATGGAAGCAGACCTTTTTTAAATGTGACTGTGTATAATCTGATCGTCGAAAGTGTTTTATAAGTCGGAAGCTTTTCAGACATTGCCTGATTGATTTTGTTGTTCAGTTCATTCTCAAATTTGATACTGTTTTGTATACGATTTTGCAAAGCTCGTTCATTATATTCTTCTCCGAGCGTTTTCAAACGAATGAATCTTTCAGCATTGGACGGCTTCACAGAAATGTACTTGCCATACTTTATTTTATAACATTCGGCTTCAAGTTTCTTGTAAAGTTCATTTACATCACTGCACTGCATAAGAAGTCTGTCAATATCGTCAGCAAGTTTTTCACGGTAATTTTTCGATGATGCTTTGAACATCTTCTCCCATTCTCTGATTTGCTCAACATAACATTCTTGTGCATCAAATCCGTTTTCAGTCTCGACGTATGGAATATCCATAGCATCCATTTTTGACATAATAAATGCTTGTTTATCAGTATCGGAATAGAAGAAAGATTTGTGCGGAGAGGATTTTTCTCTTTCAAGTACATTAATTCTTTCTTTCGAGCTTGACGCTAACATTTTCAGCTTACGAATGTTTTCTTCTGTGATTTTTTCAGGCGAGACAAAGTGTTGCTTTCTTAATGCATCGTGAATAGGAGCTTCTGCCATTTTATATTTATATTCTTCAACAGTCATGTGTCTGTGATAATCTTGTTTCTCTGCTCGAACACACTTATGTTCATGCAATATTCTTTCCATTTCACATCTCTCCGCAGCTTCCCAAAGAACTAATTGATTATTTTTTGTTCCTTTTGGAGAAAAGCCTTGTTCAATTAAAGCAGCTTTCATTGATACACCTCTTGTTAGTCCGTTGGTTCTTCCTTTGGTATAGAATGGGATGAAGTCAATGTGAATATGTGGGCTTGCTTCGTCCATGTGCAAAACAGCATTGAACACATATAGATTAGGATTTCTTTTTTGAAAATCATTCATATATTCGTCCAGCATTTGCTTTGCCATATTGCCACGTTTACTTCCGCAAGGAGCGTCATCCGCATTGCCAAACTGAACGATTGCTTCATAAAAAGGAGATTCCCTTTTACTATTTCGTAAGTGTTCATAGTAATCATCTATAATTCTGTCTTTTCGGATTTGCTTCTCATTGTATTCCTTTAATGAATCATCAAATAATTCGTGATATGCTTCTTCAATATCCTGTCGCTTGTATTCTATATTATAAATGCTGTTGGTTTTTTTGACATTATCTGAATAGTATTCTCTGTTGTTATGACGGATATTTCCTCCATGAGGTGAGCTTCCTTTACCGAGAGTGAAACTGATGCTGAAACTGTCCATACTCTTACATTCCTTTCTTTTTTTCAGAAAAGTAGTTAAAATGGTATCCTTTTGTCAGAAAGGATACTGTCACGCAATATCTGTTTTGTCATAAGAAAGATGATATAGACAGAGAACATATCATAGAAAACTGATATAATCCCCTTAGAGTAG
>DEBW01000156.1:0-1889 GCA_002348905.1 Ruminococcus flavefaciens
TTTTTTCATGCGGGAGCCCTGAATGATTCCGAAAACATACTTGCATTTCCTACAGAAGTGTGTTATACTATGTGTAACAGAACATAAAGAGGGTGATCACCATGAAGATTGACCACGAAAGTCTGATAGGAACCTATGAGCAAAAGAGAGCACAGGTACAGCAATTCAACCTGATGCATGATGATTTCTTTGCAGTTGTAATGCAGGATAAAGCGGCATTGGAAACAGCTTTGAGAATCCTTTTGAGCAAGAAAGATTTGATTGTGACTGATGTGCGGGTACAGTATTCAGTCAGGAATATGATCGGACATTCAGCTATTCTTGATGTTTTAGCTGAGGATAGTAAAGGAAAGCTTTATAACATTGAAGTTCAGGTAAAGAATATTGATGACTATCAGAAACGTACCAGATACTATCAAGCAAATATGGATGTATCTTTTCTGAGAAAAGGCAGACATTATAGCGAACTTCCGGATATTTATATTATCTTTATATCTTCATTTGACATTTTCGGTAAGAATGATGTTCGCTATGAAGTGAAGAGAATATTAGACGGCTATCAGGAAGTGGTCGATAACGGTGTTTACGAATTGTACTTCAACACAAAAGCAAATGATAATTCTGAAATTGCTAAGTTGTTGCAGTATTTCGAGAACACTGATGATTCGGTTACAGAGTATGGTGCATTATCTGATGCAGTAAGGTATTATAAGGACACAGAGGAAGGAGTGAGTGCTGTGTGTGATGAGGTTAGAAAGTATGGCGATGAGCGAGTAATGCGTGCTACTGCTGAAATACAGGTGAAATCAGTTTCACTTATTATGAAGAATGCAAATTGTTCATTGGAACAGGCATTACAGATGCTGAACATTTCTCAGGAAGAGTATAATAACTATCTTAGCGTTCTGAGTACGCAGCAGACTGCCTAATTAATCCTTAGAAAATAAAAAAGCCATCTATACCATAGCTGAAAAATGGTATAGGTGGTATACTTTCATTAGTTTATGATTGATTTATATTCTGGCTGCAGTAAGTCTGTTTATACTGTTTAATATTATAAGTTTTTATAAACTATGTTTGGAGAAAAAGAATGACCGATAAACAATTCCGGAAAAAGTTAGATCAAATCACAAACAAAAAGCAAACATTAAAAAACACTCAGGAATTTCTTGAAGTCCTTGCTAAAGGTTATACTCAGCAGCTTAATATTTTGATATATGGTGTGAGCAAAACAAATGATGATGAAAACATTAATCAGGCTTGCATTATCAAAAATGGTGAAAAAGCTATGCTATATTTTACTGATAAAAGGCACGTTAAGAATACAAAGAGCGTTGCACCTGCTGGCAGTACATATCAAGCTAAGTGCTATGAAGTGAATATCTGTGATGTGATCAATAATGCAATTGAAAAAGATGAAGTAACAAGCCTTGTGTTTAATCAGGGAACCAATAATATGTATATCATTCCCAAAATGATGCTTGCTGTTGTACTTTTAAAAAATAGTGATTTATCAGATTAAAAAGGTTTTGCGAAAAAACATACCACAAACATCATACTTTACAGACTGATTTCAAATTATAGTATTTTCTCATGAAATTATTATTGCAAAAAAATCATACCACTAATGCCACCTATCATCAGTGACATTAGTGGTATGATTCTGAGTTTACATTTTAAAGGAAAAATACTTGACATTTGATGTGCAGTGTGATATACTTACTACAGTGTACTTCATAATTCGGCTGGTAGAGTAGTATCAATTTGGATCGAGTCGGCGGTTACGTCGTCACCTCGTCGGCGGATGATGTTTTAGAGTTCTGCTTTTTTTCTATATATCGTTGTTTATACAGTTTGGAACGAGCTGCTCATAACCCGAAGGTCGTTGG
>DEBW01000156.1:1918-5243 GCA_002348905.1 Ruminococcus flavefaciens
CAGCCGCCGCAACCAGAAAAATCTCCGAAACTAAGCCGTTTCGGGGATTACTTATTTTTAGCGTATTTTTGATTTGACCCCATTTGACCCCTTAACTAAAAAATGATGAATCGGGAGCAGGTTTAGTAGCCTGCTCCTTTAGATTTATATTCAATTTACAACTGTGAAATCTATTATTCATATGATATGTTCTTATGACTGTTTCTATTGATTGATGAATAGTATTTGATATAAAATACCTCGGATTTGGATTCAACTTCGATATTCGTGCACATCAGTACAAAGCAAAGCCTCATGCAAAATCAGTAGCAAAGTTCAAGAAAAGAATGAAGTATGAAGGAACTTACTAGCCGCAGTTGGGGAGTAAGCAACAGCTACAAAGTAATGAAGCTGAATCAGCTGATAAGAGGTTGGATAAACTTCTTCAAAATCGGTAGTATGAAGAGGCTTTGTGAGAATTTCGATGCAAGAATACGTATACGCTTGAGGATGTGCATATGAAAATTCTGGAAAACACCCCAGAACAGAACGAAGAACCTGATAAAGCTTGGAGTAGAAAGAAGAGCCGCATACAAAATTGCGTCCTGCTGTGACAGCTATGCCTGTCTTGCGAACAAAGGACATATTAAAATAGCCATAAGCAACAAGAGACTAACCCAATTTTGATTAGTCTCAATGTTAGATTACTATATCGAAAGATGTGTTTCTTGTTAAGTTGATTGAACCGCCGCATACGGAACCGTAGGTGCGGTGGTGTGAGAGGTCGGCGGCTTAATTGCCGTCTCCTATTTGATTAGCATATGTTGGAGGTTTACGCTTACTTTGCTTCGAAGTTGTCCTCATAGAATTCTTTTAAGCAACTTTTGCATTTTATAGCATCATCGCAACTTATTTCATAACCGCAGTATTTGAGCAAAAGTGGACAAATCTTATCTTTTTGCCCTGAACAGAATTTAATGAAATCACTTTCATTGAACTCTTTATTAGGATTTAACTTGGCAAAAAGGCAAATGTTACATTTGTTGAACTCACACATTCTCGGAACAAAATCAAAGCTGATATCAAATTGCTCAGGATATCCTTTCTTGAGACTATAATCAATAAAAGCTTTTCTTAATGCTTGGTTTATACGCAATGCAGTGCCTCTGGTGCTTTGATACACCGGAGCAGAAAGCAAGAATCGAAAAGACGGCACAGATGATACTGGACGCAAGAGCCAAATATCCGGACTGCTCCCCCGCTGACCTCTACGATGAGACGGTTATGCCGCATGATCTGAGAAACGCCCACCAGCTCAACGACCGTGCTGTCATGGAGGCTTACGGCTTCTGGGGCAAGCTGAACACGGAGTCCGAGTGCGTGGCGGAGCTGATGAAGATGTATCAGAGGTTGACGGAGGGAAAGTGATAACATGAAGTATTCGATACTTAACGAGGAAGGATAGTGATAGCGGAATGGTCTCTCATAACGAATATGTAATATGGACTATAAAAAACGGCACACTGCGTATAGCTGTAGGCATCTGCGATCAAACAGAGTTTCCTATCGTATATCTGAAAGATTTGGAAGCTTATAACGAAGGCAAATACAGTTGCTACTCTTATTATGATGCTCCGTTATCTCTGGAGCAGGCAAGAGAGATCATCGAAGCAGCGAAGGCCGGTAAAAACAGAGCTGTTCCTCAGCTTATCAAGAAATATGTTCATCTTGATTCTTCTTTGAAGTTCTATGAAAATATAGGCTACACAATGCTCACAGACATGGTCTCGGATGAGTGGTTTGACAGCGTGAAAATAATAATGGCACTTCTTGACAGCAAACGGTGCAAAGGATACTATGAGATCAATGTTGAAGTAGAAGAATGGTAAGAAGAGAGGAATAGGTGGTGCAGTAGCATGAAGCGAGTTCTCGTCAAATCCGTCCACGGAGCGTTTGGCTATGTCATGGAGCATTACTATCCGTTCGGAATGGCTACCGAGGCTGCAGAACAGGGTGCATTGACTGACACTTATGTAGTGATTTCGATTCAGGATAGCCACACGGGTGGTTTCGGTGTAAGATTTGCAGAGAACCAGTTCTGCAAAGGCACTCTGACGCTGTATTTCGATGATATTGTCACTGAGGTGGACGGTGCTGTCTTGTTCGATGATGATATGGCGGATAAAATCATTGAGTTCATCGAAAAGTATCGTAAGGTTGCCGACACGCTTTTAATTCACTGCTATGCCGGACAGTCAAGATCTAGAGCAGTCGGTGTGTTTGCGGTATAGATGCTCGGTGGCGACAACAGCAAGTATTTTGAAGAATGCACGCCGAATCAGTATATCTATGATGTGCTGGAGAGTGTTTGGGTGAGAAGGCAACTGAGCAGGATGTGATGGTTTTATATGGCAAATGAAAATGGAACGTGGATTATGAGGGGCTTGCCTTGGGATGACCCATATAGGATTCGCACATGGCAGGAACTTGTGAACTGGGTTAATGAGATAGGTTTCCTGCCGTTGTTTGCTAATGATATCACTGGCTTCTCAGCGGAAGAACACATCTCGCCGGATTACTGGTGGACAGGAGACAAAGAGCAGGATCCGTGAGAATGGCGAGAGATCATCGCCGAAAGCCACGAGGTCGCCTACGGTAAATTCTTCGGCGGCAAGACTGGATTCATCTGCAAAGACTGGCTGCCCTACTTTGCAAACTATCGCCGCAGCGGCTATGACTTCGATTTCCGTTACGAGGACGGACTTGCAACTTATCGTGAGAAGGTCATCATGGATTACTATATCGGTCAGGATGGCGATAGTGATATGGTGTTTAAGCAGGATGCGATTCTCTCGACAGACCTGAAGAAGATGGCAGGCTTCGGCAAGGGTGGTCTGAAAAACTATCCTGGCATCATTACCAGGCTGCAAATGCAGCTATATCTGTAATCACAGACTTTCAGCGACGAAAGAACAAAAAAGGTGCCGAGTACGGAATGAGCGTATCTGTGATGTTCCCGCCAGAAACGATCTGGGGATATGATCTTATGACGAGTGCCTATAGTGAAAAAACTGCTGAATCGTGGCAGCGGATAGTTGACCATGTGAAGAAACTATATCTAGATAGCACAGAGAGTGCTTTGAACGGTTAATTGGTAAGAAACCTATAGACTGACGGATAATTTCCGTTATTGCGGTTGTGGAGTGATTTCCACAGCCGCTTTTTGTTTGACGGTCATTTTCCGTTGTGAGGCATGAGGGGCGCTCGTAGGGTAATGTCATTAAGCCAACCGTATAAATGGAAGTAATTAGGAGTATGTTCGAGGTAATAATGCATACTCCTGATG
>DEBW01000046.1:0-4209 GCA_002348905.1 Ruminococcus flavefaciens
CGTTATAGTCTGTAGCAACTTCGGTATAAACATAAGTATTTCTGTCATCAACATAAGTACCCTTGCTGTCAGGACCGCCTACGAGACCACCATAGAGGATATGACGAGTTTTTGAAGGAACTTTAACGTCATTCTTCCATGAACCGTGAGCAGTTCTGTGGTGAGGGTTCTGAGGGTAATTTTCGCCGTAGCCTATAAGATAGCTGAAATCGTCAGGGTTATCACCGAGAGAATAATTTATCTGAGTTTCAGCAAACTTTGTATAATCAGCATTTTCTTCGCCCTTGAAGATAGTGTCATTTGCAACTTCTGCAAGGAATGCAGCAGTATTTGCATATCTGAGGCAACCCCATTCAGTAAGCCAGCGGAGACCGCCCGGAAGTGTCTTAGCTTCATCGCCGCTAACCCAACGGTCGAGATGCTTTTTAACGTGTGACTTAGCGGATGAATCGCCAGTATTTATAGCGTAGAGAAGCATTGCACCCTGAAGGTTATCATCCCAGCAGTGGCACCAGCCGTAAGCGATAGTATCACCTTCGCCAAGCATCTTGTCAAGCTTAGGCATATAGCTCTTAGCCTCATCGAGGTATGTTTTATCACCTGTTGCGATGTACATCCAGTTAGCTGCGTAGAAGAGCTGGTCATAGTAGTGACGTGACTGATAGAATCCCTGAGCATCACTCTTGTTGTAAACGTCATCGTTAGGATCAGTCTTAGCTATTTTATAGATGTTTTCAGCGTGTTTAAGATAATCAGCACGCTTTGAATCATCTATCTTACCTTCAGTAGCAGCATATCCGGCAGCAAGTGCGGCAGCCATTTCGCCGAACACAGCGGTACAGCCCTTTGAGGAACTAAGGACTTCTCTTACTTCCTTATCGTAGTCTGCGCCGTTTTCTTCCATAGCCTCTTTGATAAGACCAACAGGTCCCCACCAGGTATGGTCGAGTTTACCGCTTCCGACCTGATAAACCACTTCGTCGCCCTTATCACATTCAGCAAGATAATCAAGTACAAATTCAAGATTGTTAACGTATGTATCCATAAGACCAGCCTTTTCAACGCCGTCCGGATACTGATAGATACCCCATGCAAGCATACTTGCAGAGTAAGCCATAGGGAGATTGAATTTTACATGGTCGCCGGCATCGTACCAGCCGCCAAGAACGCCGTCGCTCATTGTAGAATCTGTTTTCCATTCAACTCTGTTCCATTCCGGAAGAGGACCAGCCTGCTGAACCTCATAGAAATAGAGTGATTTGTCAAGTGCGTCAACGTAGTTCTGCTCAGAAGCAGCAGAAACGTTTACAGCGGCAGCAGGAACTGAAAAAGCCATGCTTGAAGCAAGCAGAGCAGCTGAAACAGCACCTGATAAGATTTTTTTAAACATTGTAAAACTCTCCTCTCAAAAAATTTGGGAATATGATCCCTCACGAGTTTACAGTAAGTTAATTGTAGCACATTATTTAAATTTCGTCAAGTATTTTCACACAGATTTATATTGACTGCACATTATTTAATTGGTATAATGAATATATAAAATACTTCAACGGGAGGAATGAAATATGACAAAATTGTTTAACAGGGTAGTTCCAACAGCAATCTCGCTCGCATTTGTTATAAATGCCGTGCCAGCGAGTATATTTGCAGAAGAAACGATGCTTACCGACAGCGGCATTGATTATAGCGAGTATGTCGGAACTATTGAGAATCCCGCTGCCGGATATACCAATACTATATGGGCAAAATGCAAACCCGGCAATACTCCGGTATATTCTCCGACAGGCAGACTTGTATTATTTTTTATAGATATAGGAGATTTTTCCTCCGGAATAAACGGAGCGAAGGACTATCCTCTTGATGATGCTTTTTTCGATTCATGGAGCAAGACTTTTAAAAATTGCAGAGCAAACGGATGTACTGTAGCCTTGAGATTCAGATATGATGCTAATGGAAAAGAAAATCCCGAACCAGATTCGTTTGATGCGATGCTTTCTCACATAGATCAGCTCAAAGAACACAAATTCTTTGAGGAAATAGGAGATATGCTCATGTATGTTGAATCGGGATTTGCCGGAAAATGGGGAGAACAGCACGGCGGAAAGTATACATCTTTGGAGTATAAAGCAAAGCTTCTGCAAAAAATGCTTGAAACCGTCCCTGATCCTGTGCCTGTAACGGTCAGAACTCCGAATATCTTTACAACATGGGCAGGTATAAAACTATCGGATATAGCAGATGAAAAGCTGATAGACTGCCTTGACAAAAGTGAGTACTGTCCTGATATACAGAAATACCGCAGCAGAGTAGGTCTTTATGATGACGGCTACATGGGCAGTGACAGCGACCTTGGTACCTACTCAAACCGTGAACTTGAAACAAAATGGCTTGGCAGACAAACGCTTACCTCTTACTTTGGCGTAGAATTTTCCGGTGATCTGGACTGGGCTAAAAAATATGAGACATATCTTCCAGAAAATGCCATACCGGAGATGTATAAAACGCACCTCAGCTATATAAACAGCAATATTTTTAATCTTTATAAAGACTATGAGTTCGGAGAAGAATGTGATATCAAAACCGCTGATAATTCAGCATACTATGGTCAGAGCGTATTTCAGTTCATACGTGACCATATCGGTTACCGCTATGTACTGCGTGATTCAAAACTTACACAGAAAACAGTACAGGGAGGCAAAGCGATTTTTGACTTTACTGTTGAGAATACTGGATTTGCAGGGATGATACCTCACTCCGACACTTACATAATTCTTGAAAAAAACGGTGTATATACATATGCTCAGACTTCCGCAGACTGCCGTGACTGGCTGTCGTGCACCAAAACTGAAAATAAAATCGAGGTAAAACTGCCCGATAATATTGAAACAGGCACATGGAATGTATATTTCAAAGCGGCAGTCGGCGGAAATTTCGGAGTTCAGACTCCTGATAAATGTTCGGTACGATTTGCGAACAAAGACACATGGAACAGTGTTCTCGGAGCAAATCTGATTGGAAGTATAGATATAGCCGAATCGGGAACTGTCTCGGCTGATGACCGTTTCTATGCTGCAAACCGTGAAGAATATGCAACTACGGGTATGTATACATATAAAGATATCATAACTGTTGACGGCCTCGTTTCACATTCAAATGAATGGAGCAAAAATGATGTTATAGCATCCAATGCAACCGGTCAGGAACTTTCAGTACGTAATGATCTGAACTATCTTTATGTAAAGGCAAAAATGCCGGCAGGGGCAAAAGCTCCGGTATACAATATTCAGTTCAAGAACAAGTCTGACGGTGAAAATTACTGGCTGTACTATCAGTCGAATGGCTTCGTGTACTTCAATCATGATTCATATGACGGTTGTCAGTGCAAATGGCAGGGAGATAATGTAGAGTTCCGTATACCTTACAAGATAACAGGTTTAAAATGCGGCGGAACTATCGAAGGATTAAGAGTATTCTTGCAAGACAGCGGCAATGACTGGAAACTAATGGGAGATATAAAGACTGAAAGCTATAAGATACCTAATCAATTTGCAGTTTATTCTGCTCCGTATGAAACAGTTTTGACGGAAGGGGAGAAATATACTTTTACAGTAGAAACTGAACTTTCTTCCGAAAAAGATGAGTATGAATGGCATTATGCTGGCAAGAAAATCCCAGGAGGAAATACCTATACAATAGAAAATGCATCAAAAGATGATATCGGAGAATTAAGCGTAATAATTACAAGCAAGGACGGAATCTCGAAAGAGATCAATATTGCTGACATAAAAGCTGTTGCTGCAAAGCTGTCTGACAGCCAATTGGCAGGAGACGCAAATCTCGACGGAAAAGTTTCTGTTTCAGATGCAGTCGCAATACTACAGCACATCGGAAATCGTGATAAATACGAACTTAAACCGTCTGGACTTGCAAATGCCGATGTTGACGGAGAATCCGGAGTAACGGCTAAAGATGCACTTATAATACAAAAGGTCGATGCAGGATTATATAAGACGGATGAACTGCCACTCAAAAAAACTGAATAATTTTTTCAAAAAACACTTGACAAGCTCATGATATAGTGATATAATATTCAAGTATTGTGCAAACGGTACATATTATCCTTGCCCGCAGAAAGTTGCAGGGCGAAATCCAGAAGGAGGTGTGCATAATGGCAAAGGTATCCGCAAAGTATGAAGTAATGGTTGTTTT
>DEBW01000046.1:4361-4600 GCA_002348905.1 Ruminococcus flavefaciens
GCATATCCTATCGAGGACGAGACTGAGGGTTACTACGTAATCTACACATTCCAGTCACAGCCTGACTATCCAGCTGATCTTTCAAGACGTCTTAATCTTTCAGACGGTATTCTTCGTTCACTCGTTACAGTTATCGACTAATTCATCTGCATTGACAGGAGGTGCCATATGAATAAGGTTATTTTAGTCGGAAGACTTACTGCTGATCCTGAACTCAGACAGACTCAGAGCGGTATCGC
>DEBW01000018.1 GCA_002348905.1 Ruminococcus flavefaciens
AATGAATTATGCTTTTTCCAGTCTCCGACTGGAAAAAGCATAATTCATTTTTCGCAGAAAAATGCTCCTTTTCGACGAAGCGTATGTTATTATTGGTTCACTTCATCTTTACGATAAAATCCATACTTCTTTCTGAACTTCTGCTTGGAAATGTACATCTCATTATCTGCTCGCTTAAGAATATCGTCAAGGGTTTTATCTCCATCGGTATAATCAGATATGCCGACTGAAACTGAATATCTCTCCCACGGATCTTTATCTGTCTGATTATATGATACATCAAGATCGGATTCAAGAGTTTCAACCAGTGCAGCACGATTA
Organism: Ruminococcus flavefaciens; assembly: GCA_002348905.1. Classification (GTDB taxonomy): domain Bacteria; phylum Bacillota; class Clostridia; order Oscillospirales; family Ruminococcaceae; genus Ruminococcus; species Ruminococcus flavefaciens_O. The sequence continues at coordinate 322 of DEBW01000018.1, forward strand.
TCATAATCAGTATTTCTCAGAACGGCTACAAATTCATCGCCTCCAATTCTGAAAACCGGAGAATGCGTGAATGTATCACAGATCATCTTACAGCAGCCACAGATATAATCGTCCCCCTTATCGTGACCACAGGTGTCATTTATATATTTCAGATTATTGATATCCATCATCAAAACTGCTATTGATTTGTTTCCGTTTTTAATATCATTTCTGATCTCATCAGCCATCTCGTCAAGCGCTGCATGACTGCCTACACCGGTAAGCGCATCACGAAAGGCCACTTTGCTGATCTCGCCGATCCTGTTTTCCTTTTCAAGAATATCACTTTCAAGTTTACGCATATGCTTTGTTTCCAGACTGGAATTAAACGCCATCATGAACTGCATGCAGAGTACAAAGAAAAATGCGATGATTACAAGAATAAAATTCTTTCTCATCTGACCTAAAACTGATGTCGCGTTATATACGGAAATACACTCCCAGTCCTCAGCTGCAGGCGCTCTGTATACAATGTATTCTTCACCGTTATATTTCAATGAAAATGAATCAGCATCTGTCTTTCTGAGCTTTTCGACAAGTTCCTTGCCCAAAGTTCCTGTTTCTGCAAAATAATTTTCGCCTATCTGTGTACGGTCAGAATGAGCGATAACGTTGTATCTCCTGTCTATTATTAACTCAATATCCGATTCGCTGTACGACGCTACATCTTCAGTTATTTTCTGAAGATAATCAAGTGAAAGATCCATGGCGATTACGCTTTTTGCATCACAGAGAGTCTTGGAAAGAGAAATCATCACCTCACCGGTCTGAGCATCAATGTAAGGATCAACGACTGCAACACGTCCTATATTAGCACGTGCATCAATATACCATGGACGTTCTTCAGGAATAAAATCCGGACCCGGAGTCCAGCCGGTAGTTGTAATGTAGTCTTCCCTGATTTTTCCATACAGTCCTTTTGTATTTCCGGATGTAATATTTACGACTGCGGCTGACTGATTGAAAATATAATTTCTTATTTCCTCCTGTGAGAGTCCTTCACGGATCATATTATCAATTGAATAGCACGCAAGGCGAATCGCATCGGTACCGCTTGAAAGATACTTGTCGATCTGTCGAGCCTGTCTGACCGTGTTCAGTTCACCGGTTTTTATAATTCTCTGACGCGTTTCATTGCGAAGTGCAGAATAAAACAAAGTGATCATGCTGACAAAAAGAATTGTAATAAAGAGCATGGTCAAAGCGTATCGCCTTCTGCTGACGCTGGAATTCAGTTTATAATTCATATGATCATCCCTTATCATAAACCAAACAAAAATCTTGTTTGCTGTAATTATCTTACTATTGTTATATCACAGCCGAACCATTTTTTTGATATCTCTGCAAGTGTTCCGTCTGACTTCATTTCATAGAGTATCTCCTGAACTTTGTTCCTGAGTGAATAATCATCATTTCTGAACGCAACAGCGATTTCTTCTTCACCGAGGCTGTCCGGAAGAACATAATACTGCTCATTGTCTGATAAAAGAAAATAGTACGCCATAATAGAATCAAAAAACGCTGCATCAATACCGTTATTCTTAAGTTCATTAGTCATTTCAAGATTGTCATCAAAAAATCTTATATTGATATCCGAAGCCAGATACGATTCTTCCAGCGCTTCTTTAGCCGATGAACCGGACTGTACCCCGACAGTTTTTCCTTTTAAGTCACTCATATTCTTTATGGTGCTTTGTTCCGTAACAACGAAAATAAGTGTATTTTTCAAATACGGATCAGAAAGATTCATTTCCGCTGCTCGTTCCGGTGTAACGGAAAATCCGTTCCATATGCAGTCAATCGCTCCGGTGTAAAGATATTCTTCCTTATAATCCCAGTCAAGAGGCTGCTTTACAAGTTCAACGCCAAGCCGGTCACATACTTCTTGAGCAAGATCAATATCAAACCCGACTATTTCACCTGATTCATTGACAAATCCCATAGGAGGGAATTCGGTATCAAGACCAATAATAAGCTCATTAGATTCCAGAACCAGGTCGAGCGATCTGTCATCCTGTGTATCTTTCTTATTTTCAGTATTTCTGTATACAAATACACCTGCAAATACTAAAACCGCGGCAGTACAAAATCCTGCCGCGAGTTTAAACGCTCTCCGTCCGCTCATAAAATCCCCTCTTTCACGAACTGTGCATGATTCCCCTGAACTATATCATAATATATCCGGAAAAGTCTAATTCAAGACTTTTATCGTTTACTATAATTATAATCAAAAATCATATAGTTTGTCAATATCATTTCGGCTTTTTTCACATATATTTAAATTTACTGACACTAAGATTCTTAAACTCTCTGCGCTTTATTGAGTTTCAATCCCAAGTTTCTCGCACAGCTTTTCTATTCCGGTAAAATATCCGGACCCGATTGTTTTCATTTTTATGCGATCATTGTGGCGATAGAATTCTACAACTTCAACCGTCTTTTCCGAACTCAGTTCAAGTTTAAATTCACCTGATCCTCCGGATCCAAAAAAATCTAAAACCGCCGCAGGATTTTTGATCTTGCTGAAATTCATCTTTTCATCATCTCCGTATACCGAGAAACATACAAGGACATGATAAATATCTGGCGACAACAGCGCCGGTTTAAATGACACGGTATGACTGCTATTCTCAGAAAGATCTTCGACCGCTCCGTCCAGCGACAGTTTGCTGCCGAAAAATACGAGATCCTCATCACGTTCAGCCTTACCATTTTCATGCAGCATGAATGCATATACATCCGGATCTGCTCCTGCTTCGGCACTGTCATATTTAAGGCTTATTCTCACCTCATCACAGTCGGTGATATCTGTCCGCTCACCTTTCAGGTAATGCTTAGCGCCTTCTGGCTTTATTCTCTGAACAGTATCCAACCTTAATGAAGAATGATCATCTTTACTCTTATCCTGTTCAGTTGAAGACACTGTTTTCTGTTCAGGGTTTTCTTCAGGAGATGATTCAGATTTTGTTACCGTAGTACTCACAGAAGAAGATACTGATGTTATATCAGGAACCATTCTTTCAGCCTGAACATTCAGCAATACGGATTTTCTTTTATAATCGGTAATATCGCTTCCGAGTTTTGAATAGATATTTTTCACTGAATCGCGGGTCGAAAGAGAAAGCAGTTCATCTTCCGTCATGCCGACCATTTCAATAAATGCAACTTTTCCGTTTGGTGTATCGATCGTATTAACGGAAGGATCTGAAATACAGATAAATCCTCTGATATCTGACTCTCCCTTTGAATCTATGCCGACCGTCTGACCGGTGCGGATAAATTCATTCGGTCCGAAAACTACACCTTTCTGAAATGTGATACGTGCTAAAGTCTGAAGAATCTGACAGACACATCTTATTTCCTTGTTAAGATCATCGTAGTTATCCTTCTTAAGCTTGAATGTCATTTCATAGCCGTATCCGCTTAATTCATGATTATCGGATACTTTTTCATACAGTTCCGAAAGGCCAAACGTTACGAAGTGCCAGTAGTCTTTTCCCTCATAAATACTGATTCCGTCAAGCGGATCGTTTCCGCCGAAACGCCATTTTATCATAGCCGCAAAATGCAACGGATCATTCTGACCGGGATAAATTCTGAGAAATTCCCGCTCGATAAGTTCCCATCCTGTGGATGCTGTGTTGTTCATATCTTTCTTATCCCCTTTATCTTTTCTTCTCGTTTCTCCTTTTATGCGTCGCTGAGCACGTTATTTTAATCCAAGTATCTCGCCATATACAAGCACCGCATTTCTGACACAGTCTTCGCATGAACAAAGTGGTTTTCCATCAGTGATAGTCTTCAGATCCTTGCACTTTATTGCTCCGCATCTTTCCTTGAAAGTTTCCTGTATCATACGTGCCGGCTTTATCGTTCCTTTACCTTCTGTTTTCATACCTGCTATCATAACTGCACCTACAAGTGCTCCGCATGTAGCTTCGAGATTTCCCATACCGGCACCGAAGCCTGCTGCGATCTGTCTTAACTGCTCTTCTGTAAGACCTGTCTCATCAGCAAGTGCTATTGAAACTGCCTGTGCACAGTTATATCCAGTAGCTTTAAGTTCAACTGCTTTTTCTGCTCTTTCTTTTAAATCCATTTGTAATAACCTCATTTCATAATTTATGTTTTTCCAGTCTAAGGCTGGAAAATTTCAATTCATTTTTCGAAGAAAAATG
>DEBW01000038.1:0-5304 GCA_002348905.1 Ruminococcus flavefaciens
ATACCAGCAGGCTGTGGAGCAGGTATTTCATTAACAACAGGCTGCGGTGCAGGCTGAGCTGCTGGCTGTGCAGGAGCTTCCTGACCAAAGAGCTGATTTGCGATAAGATCCCACTCGCTTACATTGCCGTTGTTTGCGCCGGCAGGCTGCTGAACAGGAGCAGGCTGAACAGGAGCAGGAGCAGGCTGTACATAAGGATTTGCAGCCGGTGCGCTGTTTTGCTCTGTCTTGTCGATAGAGAACATATTTAATATGTCGTTATCAGTTATAGGCGGTGACTGTACAGATGCAGGCTGAACGGGAGCAGGCTGAACAGGTGCAGGAGCAGGCTGTGCATAAGGATTTGCAGCCGGTGCAGGCTGCTGGAAGCCGAGGTTGTTCTGCATTGCGTTGAGGGCTGCATCAACATCGTCAACAACAGGAGGGACTGGCTGCTGGAATGCCGGCTGAGCGGGTTCTTCCGGCTTGTTTACAGCGAACTGAGCGAGGAAATCTTCAGCCTGCTGAGCAGCGGACTTCTCTGGTGTTTCCTCTACAGGAGGCTTTTCGATAGAGAACTGAGCGAGGTCGTTGTCGATAGCCACGCCTGTTCCAGGTATTGTTTTTACCGGAGCTTCCGGCTGAGCCTGTTTTACAGGTGTTGGCTTTACAGTAACAGGCTTCGGAGCTTCAACAGGACGTACCTTCGTTGGCTTTGCTGTTGTGTTGCCGAGAGGAACGATGCCTTCGTCCTCGATGCCCTTCTTTGCTCTGAGCTTTTCTTCCTTCAGGAGCGCCTTCATCTCCTTCTGGTCAGAGCGTATCATTTCTTTAGCGATCTTTGCTTTACATTTGTCACAGGTGATCTCGCCAAGGTCGGTCATAATACCGCCTCTGCGGAAGCGAGTAACGTTTTCTGATTTCAGAAGGTTTATACCGCATCCTGTCTTCTTGTCGTTAAATGTGCCGTGTACTTCGTCGTTGAAAGAAGTAGTTACGAGCCTGATATCCATAACATTCTCCAATCTTGCGGAAAACCGCAGATTCGCTTTTCGGCAGCGAACAGCCGAATTATTTGACCGGACTGCATCGGTCCCCAAAACGCTCCGGTCGATCATCAGGCAGCTTTTTCGAGATAAAAGAAAGAGCGGTGAACTGCCTTAGGACGCAAAGCGATACCATACAAATATATTATACATTATAGGACAAAAAAAATCAACAGTTTCTTAAAAAATAACGTGCAAAATTATACTAAAAATTAAATTTTCAGCGTAAATAACAAATTGTTATTGATTTTTTTGTCAAAATCTTCCTTTTAAGTTATAAAGAAATGAGAAGTTTATACATTTTAACACAAAACAAAAATGCTTTTAATCGTTAAATAAAAATACTATAAAACACGGTTTCTGTGGATTTGAAAAAATATATGTGAAAATTTACGAAATTAATGATTTAGCTATTGCAGTATCTTTCGGTTTGTAGTATAATTAATAGTGTATTTATTATTTCAGAGACATCGCCGGACGATGCCGCTGTCAACAGGAGGTAACTCATGAAACTCGTTTCTGTTGTTGTGCCATGTTACAACGAAGAAGAAGTGCTCCCAATGTTCTACGATGAAATTACTAAAGTCACTGACGGTATGACTAAGGAACACCCTGAGCTTGAGTTTGAATTTCTCTTTATCAACGACGGTTCTAAAGACCGTACCCTTGAGATATTCAGAGAGCTCGCAGATAAGGATAAACGTGTAAGATATATTTCTTTTTCAAGAAATTTCGGTAAGGAATCCGGTATGTACGCCGGTCTTAAAAACGCAAAGGGCGATTACGTTGTCGTTATGGACGCTGATCTCCAGCATCCGCCGGCTTTCCTGCCGCAGATGTACAACTATGTCAAGGACGGCGAATTTGACTGCGCTACTACAAGACGTACAAGCCGTACCGGTGAATCAAAGGTGCGCTCATGGTTCGCAAGACTGTTCTATAAGATAATGAACAAGATCTCTCAGACTGAGATAGTTGACGGCGCACAGGATTTCCGCTTCATGACAAGACAAATGGTCGATGCCATACTCGAAATGTCTGAGTATAACCGCTTCTCAAAGGGTATATTCAGCTGGGTAGGTTTCAGAGTGCAGTATATGCCTTATGAAAATGTTGAGCGTCCTGCCGGTACAACTTCATGGTCTTTCTGGGGACTCTTCAAGTACTCTCTCGAAGGTATCATGGCTTTCTCTACTGCACCTCTCGCATTTTCGATATTCCTTGCGATATTATGTGCAGTTATATCTGTACCGCTTTACCTGCTTGCAATAGTTGCCGCTATACTTGAATGGGCTGCTGCAACATTCCTTGCAGTTACCGGCTCTGTATTCCTCGTAGGCGCTATGATACTCCTCAGCATCGGCATACTCGGTATGTACCTCGGAAAGACATATATGGAAGTAAAGAAACGTCCGATATATATTGCCGGTGAAACTGATGAATCCTACCGCAAGAGCAAAACTGACAAAAAGTAAGTCTTTCCTGATATAAAGGTGGCTTGTATTGAATAAGCACGTTAGACTTGCTGCTACTCTGCTGTTTGTAGTATTTATAATACTTGCGGCTGCTATAACCCGTTTCTACATAAATGTTCCGGAAAAAAGCACAAGTACCGTCGGACAGACTGATATCGTCAAAAAGCTCGAAAGCGATACGGACGGCAACTGGATGTTCTATGACGGAAAGGGCAGATACGGTATCGTTGACAGCGAAGACCGCATAATCGTTTCTCCGGAATGGTACGATATACAGTTTCCACGAAACGGAAAATGCATCGCAGCAAAAGGCAGCGGATTCAACGCAGTATACGGCTGCATCGACTATGAAGGCAATATCATAGTCCCGTTTATATATAAAAAGATCGAGCGTCAGGAACTAAGGGATAACAATTACTTTATCGCCGAAAGTCTGACGGACGGCTCTTTTGTGCTGTATGACGAAAACTTCCTGCCATGTTTCCGCAAGACATGGGATAAATGCGAAGTTCAGGGAGACGAACTGATATTTACGGACAGTTATGGCTCTTATACCTATACAGCTACAAATTACGGTCTGCTTTTTACAAGGGCGGCTGTTGAGGGTGAGATGATGGATCAGCCCTACAGCCTCAACATATCAAGCAAGGTGCTCCTTTCAAAGCTTGATGTGCCTATGATAGAGAGCATGATATCAAATACTGAAAAATATATCGAATATGCTTTCAGCGGAGAAGATGAACTGCTTTCGGAGATAACCGCCGGCAGCCGTTCAGATTTTGAGAAGCTTTTCCCCGATGACCACAGGCTTATATCAAAAAAGCTGCGTGGCATAACTGAACTGCATATTTATTCCATAAGATCACAAAATGAACAGCCGTGCTTTCAGGCTGCCTTCTCTGCTGATATAGAGTTTGAATATCCCGATGAAAACGGCACAGCAAAGACTGCCGGCGGAATATACAAGGCAGCGGTCGATTTTACCGGCAGTTCAGAAAATAACCTCAGAGCAGTTTCAGCCGGATTTGAAGAAAATGCTCCGGTGATACCAAAACCGGAGAAAAAACCGGAAGAAGCAAAAGCTGCTCCCGCAAACTAACAAATTTAGCCGGTGTACGGCAGAACGGAGAATAGAAATGTCTAAAAAAGTTGCAGTTATCATGGGAAGCGACAGCGATTTCCCAGTTGTAAAATCAGCACTTACAGAGCTTAAAAAGTATGGCGTAGAGTTCGAGTGCAGAGTAATGAGCGCTCACAGAACTCCTGCTGAGGCTGCTGAGTTCGCTTCAAACGCTAAGGCTAACGGCTTCGGAGCTATAATTTGCGCTGCCGGCATGGCTGCTCACCTTGCTGGTGTAGTTGCCGGTCATACCACTCTGCCTGTTATCGGTATCCCTATGAAGTCGAAGGCTCTTGAAGGCGTTGACGCTCTTCTCGCTACAGTTATGATGCCTCCGGGAGTACCTGTTGCTACTGTTGGTATCGACGGCGCTAAGAATGCGGCTGTACTCGCTGTACAGATGCTCGCTATAGCTGATGATGAGCTTGCTGAGAAACTCGCTGCTGAGAAAAAGGCAATGGCTGACGGCGTTATCGCCAAGGACAAGGCTCTTCAGGAGCAGATAGCTGCACTTTAATGAACAACTATAAATACCTTTTATTTGACCTCGACGGTACTCTTACTGATTCGCAGGAAGGCATAATCAACTGCGTGAGACACGCTGCTGAAACTATGGGTTTCGATATGCCCGAAAGACCGGAGCGCTTCCTCGGTCCGCCGCTCTACGATTCCTTTGCGGAATACTGCGGACTTGATGAGGAACAGGTGCTCGAAGCAGTAAGGATATACCGTGAGAGATATAAAGACATCGGTCTTTTCGAGAACAGAGTCTATGACGGAGTTGATGAAATGCTTGAACGTCTGAAAAATGACGGAAAAGAGCTTTTCGTTGCTACAAGCAAGCCAGAAGTGTTCGCAGAAAGAATACTTGAAAAGTACGGACTTGCACATTATTTTCGCTTTATCGGCGGAGCTGACATAAACGGCTCACGCAATGAAAAATGGGAAGTCATCGACTATGTGCTTGAAAAAAACGGCATTACTGACAGGTCAGCCGTACTCATGATAGGCGACAGATACAATGATGTCGTCGGCGCTCATAAAACAGGACTTAAATGCCTTGGAGTGCTGTGGGGTTACGGTTCGGAAGAAGAACTCTCACAGGCAGGTGCGGACTTCATCGCTGAAACTCCGCAAAAAACTGCTGATATGATTTTGGAGGGATAAACTATGTTCGGAATCAAACAAACATCCAGTGCTGCCCAAGGTCCACGATTTATCGAAAAGGAAAAACACTTTATCGGCGGCTGCAAGGAAATAGTCATTCTTATTGATATGCATACTGAAATACAGTATATGACCACGCCATCCCCGAAGTCTAACTTCCTTATGATGAGGGATGCATTTGGTAAGCCGCTTGTGACAAATAAGTCCTCGTCAAAACGCTTTTTTGAAAAGGATCGTCAGCTCGTTGCAGGCTGCAAGGAAGTAATGATTTTTGTTGACAGACATACCGGAGTTCAATACATGACCACAACAGCTCCGAATTCCAGCATTATAATGCTCAAGGACACAGACGGAAATCCGCTGTTTGAAGACTGATGCACACACATACTCATAATGCTTACAATTTCCGCACTGATGCGGGATTGCATATAAATCGTCCTGCAATAAAGCAGGTGGATTGAAAATCAAGGAGGAATTTCAAAATGGCAAACATTGAAAAGAAGGAACAGCTCTATGA
>DEBW01000038.1:5425-8470 GCA_002348905.1 Ruminococcus flavefaciens
ACGGCGAGAAGAAGGGTACTATCTCAGGCAAGGGCGTTATCAACAACAAGATGACAAACTTCATGTTCAAGATGCTCGAAAAGGAAGGCGTTCCTACTCATCTTGTAGAGGAGATAAGCGACCGTGAAACTATCGTTAAGAAGGTTTCTATCGTTCCCCTTGAAGTTATCATAAGAAACGTTGCTGCCGGCAGCTTCTCAAAGAGAATGGGCGTTGAAGAAGGCAAACAGCTCCTTTGCCCTATCCTCGAATTCAGCTACAAGAACGATGATCTCGGCGATCCATTCATCAACGATTACTATGCTCTCGCTCTCGGTATCGCTACTCAGGAAGAAATTGATACTATCGCTAAGTACGCTTTCAAGGTAAATGAGTTCATGGTAAAGTTCTTCAAGGGACTTAACATCGACCTCATCGACTTCAAGATCGAATTCGGTAAGACTGCTGACGGTACTATCATCCTCGCTGATGAGATCTCACCTGATACCTGCCGTTTCTGGGATTCCACAACTCACGAGAAGCTCGACAAGGACCGCTTCCGCAGAGATATGGGCGGCGTTGAAGAGGCTTATCAGGAAATCATGAAGAGACTTATGGGAGAATAATTTATGGGCGGATTTTTCGGTGCAGCATCTAAAAATGACTGCGTTACTGATGTTTTCTTCGGTACAGACTATCACTCTCACCTCGGTACACGCCGTGGCGGTATGACTTCTTTCTCCGAGGACAAGGGCTTTCAGAGAAACATTCACAGTATTGAAAATTCACCATTCAGAACTAAATTTGAAAATGATGTTGTAAATATGAGAGGTAAGCTCTGTATCGGCTGTATAAGCGATACTGATCCTCAGCCTATCATGGTTCGTTCAAAGCTGGGACTCTATGCTGTATGTTCAGTTGGTATAATCCGCAATGCCGAGGCTCTCGTTGACGAGCTTATGGAGAGCGGATGCGCTAACTTTGAAGCTATGTCAAGCGGTAATATAAACTCCGGAGACCTTATCGGCGCTCTTATCGCTCAGCGTGGAAGCTTCGTTGAGGGTATACGCTACGCTCAGAGCAAGATAGAAGGAACTATGTCCCTTATCATACTCACTGAGGACGGCATCATCGCTGCCCGTGATGAGTTCGGCAGACTTCCTATTATCATAGGCAAGCGCTGGGACGGCTTCTGCCTCTCTACTGAGTCATTCGCTTTCCAGAAGCTCGGTTATGAGACTTACAAGGAGCTTACAGCAGGCGAGATAGTAAAGCTTACTGCTGACGGCTGTGAAGTTCTCGCTGAGGGCGATCCTTCCAAGATGAAGATATGTACCTTCCTCTGGACTTACTACGGCTATCCTACAGCCTGCTATGAAGGCGTGAACGTTGAAGTTATGCGTACACGCAACGGCGAGATAATGGCTGAAAATGATATCGCAGCAGGCAAGCTCCCTGATGTTGACTACGTTTGCGGTGTACCGGATTCAGGTACTCCTCACGCTATCGGCTATGCTAACAGAAGCGGTATACCTTTTGCACGTCCGTTCATCAAGTATACTCCTACATGGCCAAGAAGCTTCATGCCTACAAATCAGAGCATGAGAAACGTTGTTGCAAAGATGAAGCTCATCCCTGTTCATGAACTTATCGAAGGAAAGAAACTTCTCTTCGTTGATGACAGTATCGTCCGTGGTACTCAGATGCGTGAGACTGTTGAATTCCTCTATGAGAACGGCGCTAAGGAAGTTCATATGCGTTCAGCCTGTCCGCCTATCATGTATGGCTGTAAGTACCTTAACTTCTCACGCAGCCATTCTGAGCTTGAACTTATCGCCCGTCAGATAATCGACGAGTTCGAGGGTGAGGAAGGCGTAAAATATATCGCTGAATACAGCGACACTACCACAGAGAGAGGCAAGCGTATGCGTGATGAGATATGCAAGCGCCTTAAACTTACTTCTCTTGAATTCCAGTCGCTGCCCGGCAAGGTAAAGGCTGTTGGTCTGCCTGAGTGCAACCTCTGTACTTACTGCTGGAGCGGAAAAGAATAATTTTTAGGCAATACCGCTTGTAGGGGCTGGCGTCCTCGACGGCCCGTGAATTTTATAATCTTTGCGGGACGCTGAGGACGCCGTCCCCTACATTTGCTTTATGGAGGTAAAATAATGAATAACAGTTTTTCTGAAAGCTACAAAAAAGCAGGCGTTGACGTTACTGCCGGCTATAAGTCAGTTGAGCTTATGAAAAAACATATCGCACGTACCATGATACCTGGCGCTCTTTCAGGCATCGGCGGTTTCGGCGGACTTTTCCAGCTCGACATGACAGGCATCAAGACTCCTGTACTTGTTTCCGGTACTGACGGCGTTGGTACAAAGATAAAGATCGCTTTCATCATGGACAAGCATGATACAGTTGGTATCGACTGCGTTGCTATGTGCGTTAATGATATCATCTGCTGCGGTGCAAAGCCACAGTTCTTCCTTGATTATATCGCTTGCGGCAAGAATATCCCTGAGAAGATCGCTCAGATCGTTTCTGGCGTTGCTGAGGGATGTGTACAGGCTGAATGTGCTCTTATCGGCGGTGAGACTGCTGAACACCCAGGTCTTATGCCTGAGGACGAGTACGACCTCGCTGGCTTCTCTGTAGGCGTTGTTGACAAGGACAAGATACTCCAGCCTGATACTCAGAAGGCAGGCGACGTTCTTATCGCTATCAAGTCAAGCGGCGTTCATTCAAACGGCTTCTCACTTGTAAGAAGCGTATTCGACGTTAACGAGCAGAAACTCAATATGCACTTCGATGACCTCGGCGCTACACTCGGCGAAACTCTCCTCACTCCTACAAGAATATACGTAAAGGCAGTTATGAGCCTTCTTGATGCTGTAAATGTAAAGTCTATCTCCCATATCACAGGCGGCGGCTTCTATGAGAATATCCCACGTTCTCTCCCTTCAAGAACCTCGCTGCAAAGATAGAGAGAAATGCTGTACAGGTACTTCCTATATTCGACCTTATCAAGCGTACAGGCGATATCCCTGAGCGTGATATGTTCAATAC